>CAZWSD010000047.1:0-13532 GCA_964636535.1 uncultured Acidobacterium sp.
ACAAGAGCAGGGTACATATCTTGCGAACCATAGTCTCTCCTGATGCTTGGATTCTAAAGGAACAAAATTGGTAGCAACGGGCGATCGTGATGACGTCAAACCTGGCGAAATCGCTCGCGGGGAATTCGCGTCATTCTTCATTTCGCTTTGGCCGCGGTTGAGTGATTTTGGGGAATGACGCTCCAGATGCTGGGATCTTCCTGGCCAAGCACCCATGCGCAAATCCCCCAGATACCATATTGCTTTGCGAGATCATATCGATCCCGGAAGGTGCGCTTGTTGGTGTAAAAGACCCACTCGCGGGCCTGGTCGCGGTAGAACCAGAAAAAAGAAGTGTGGTCGATGGGATCCCAAAACTCATGGCCGTTATAGTTGTGGAGCAGAAACAGGGCATCGGGGCCGGAGATGTAGCTGGCGGTGACGTTGGGGTGCTGGTTGTGCTTGCCAAGACCAGGGTCTCCGGCATACCAGTGGTAGCCGTAGAGGGGAATACCAAGGGCGAGTTTGTTTTTTGGGACAAACTTCAAGGCATACTTCAATTTATCCAGGTTCCACTGCCAGCCGGCGACGGGGCCTGGTGGGGTCCAACGGGAGTGCTGGTCGTAGGTCATGAGGCAGATGAGGTCAGCATATTTCGCCAGTGCCTTGAGGTCGTAGGCGCCACGCCAATCCTCATACATCCAGCGTGAGAACGCGGTGCCGCCCGGGTAGCCGGGAGCGTTGGGTACGGTGGCGATTTGAAGCCGGAGCCCGGCGTTGTGGAGGGCCTCGGCGGTGGCTTTTACGAGCGCGGAGAGACCGTCGCGGTCGGTCCACGAGATGTTTTCAAAGTCGAGCTGGAAGCCGGCATAGCCATTGATTTTGCAATCGCGAACGAGGGCAGCGTTCATGGCGGCCTGGGCTTTGGGGCTGTTGAAGAGCTGATGCAGTTCTTCCTTGTTGGCGAGGCCGACGATGGGGATGACGGGGATGTGCGCGTCGCGGGCGTCGCGGAGGACATCCGGGAGAGGATCGCCAGCCACTAGGCCCTCTGCATTGACGGAGTACCAGGCCGGTACGAGGATGCTGATCTGGGTCTTGTGGGCTTCGAAGCTTTGTACCGAAGCGCGGGTGGAGAGCATGTAGAAGAGCGTTTTCGTGTGCGAGAGGCGCGCCGTCTGGGCCTGCAATGTGAGCGGTAGCAGGATGGCGGCGAGAATTGCGGGAATTCGGAGAATCTTCATGGGATAGTTCTCTTTACAGCCTGATTTGACGTGATTTGAGTATTGTAGTGGTGAAGCGCTATCAGCTGTCAGGGATGGGCATTCCAGCCCATCCAGTCGAGCATCCATCGCCAGGTGTCGTCATTGTTCCGGCACCCGGGCGGAGCCGGGAACGAGGTGGTGGAATAGGTGACCGGTTTTCCGCTGTAGGCGATGGCCAACTCGCGGAAGACCCGGCCCTGGTCTTTGATTTGGCCGTCGTTGGTGAGCAGGCCGAGAGTGTATTCGACGCGGTTAAAGGTGAATTTCGGATCTAGGTCGTGGCTGTCCCAATAGCTGAACCAGTTCACGCCCTGCTGAACGGCGGCGGTAACGGCGAGTTGGAGCCATTGTGCCTGCTGTTTCTGCGTGAGGGAGGCGATGCAGGTGTTGAATTCGCCGGCCCAGACGGGTTTTTTCGCGCTGCCCGCGTAGGAGCGGATAAGGGTGGCCATGGCGGCGAGCAGCTTGACGCTCGGAGGGTCAAAGGGCCCGCCGTATTTGAGCGCTCCGGACCAATAGGGGTAACAGTGCATGACGGGCATGCGCTGCCGGTTGATGAGCGCCTCGGGTGAGAATGTGGTGTCACGGAACCAGGGCTGCTGATCGACTCCATTGACGTTGAGGTGGCCGGGCATGGTTTTGTCGATCTGGGCGAAGATCCAATGCATCCATGCGTCGCCTTTGGCGGTGGGCGCTTGCCAGCAGGTGTTGAGCTCGTTACCGAGGTCGAGACCGATGACGTTGTGGTGATGGCGGATGACGCCGGCGAGCTTGTGGATCAGCAGGGACTGGGCAGCTTTGATTTTTGGGCCGGTGTAGAAGCCGGCGTTGGGCTCATTAAAGGGAGGCAGGAAGAACCATCCGCTGAGCTGGCCGGTGAAGACGGTGATAAGGGCGTCGAGCTGACGCTGCTGCATGAGGGAGAGGAGTTGGTGAAGGCGGTCCAGCATGCGTGGGTCCACCCAAGCGAGGTTGGGCTGGAAGTAGGGCCAGATGAGCATGATGCGAAGATGGTCGGCGTGGAGGGATGCAATGTCGTCGAGATCCCTTTGGATGGGGGATGGGTCCCAGTCGGTCCAGCAGAACCACCAGTTGTGCGATGGCGTGTAATTGACACCGAAGCGGTGACGGCTGACGTCGAGGCTGGGGCCGGGTGATGGCAGAGCTGTCGCGATGGCGTTGTGTCGCGAGGCAAGAAGGGCAGCGGAGGCCGCGCTGGAACGGAGAAAGCCGCGGCGGTTCATGGATGACATGGGAACCTCGCAAAGAACGAAGCGTAAGCGGGATTGGCAGGCCCGCATCCCAAGGAGAAGGCAGATGCGAGCCCGTAATTATTGTTTGCCGCTGAGCGCTTGAGCGATGGCTTTTTCGGCAAGCGGGGCCATGATGGCGAAGCCCTTGGCATTGGGGTGCACGCCGTCGAAGGTGAGTCCGGTCTTCATGGCTCCATCGGGCTGGGCCATGGCGTCGTAGTAGTCCACGTATGGATAACCATGGCGCTTGCAGAATTGCTTGAGCCAGGCATTTATGACCCGGATGCGGTGGATGGGGTCGACACTGGGCCGCCACCAGAAGTCGGCGGCTGGAGTGATGGAGGCGATGATGACCTTGATGTGGTTGGCGCGGGCGATTTGGGTCATGGAGCGGAAGTCGTTCTCGATCATGCGGTCCGTTTCAGGGCCTGTGTTGCCGGCGATGTCGTTGGTTCCGGCGAGGATGAGGACCGCGGCGGGGTGCAAGTCTACCACGTCCTGCTGGAAGCGAAGGAGCATTTGCTCGGTGGTTTGGCCGCTGATGCCGCGATTGATGTAAGGCTTGCCGGGGAAGAACTTCCCGGTGCCTTTCATGCGGCCCCAGATATCCGTGATGGAATCCCCCATGAAGACGACGCGCGGATGATTGGAGCTGGGCGGCGGCAGAGTGGCGTCTGCCTGGCGGTAGCGGGCGAAATCTGCCCAGTCGGCCAACTGGCTTTTCATCTGGTGAAATTTTGCGGGATTGCAGGCGGACTCCGCACTGGGCGATTGCAACTGGTCGGGAGCGGTGGGGATGGGCGCGACCGGTTTAGAGTTCTGACTGGCCATGGCTAAGGGGCCGCAGGTGCTGATGAAAATGGCAAGCAGGACAGAGCGGCGAATCATTCCGGTGCCTCCGGGATGTGGGATGAGTCGTACATGAAGTGCAGGCGAGCGATGCGCCCGGGAAACTCCTTTGTACACTGCATAGGTAGGGCGCGGCCAGTGAGCCGGGGGGACGATCGGAGCGATGTGGCGGGTTTCTGCATATATTGAATTGGGGACCCAAGTTTTCTCCTGGCCTCGAAGGCAGGACTCAAGAAGCGGCAATGCGAGCTTCACGGAGCCGTAACCAAAGGGATGGCGTGACATCCAAGTACGTGTGTTTTACAAAGGAGCCTGATGGAAAAGAAGCATTCTGACGCCCTGGTGTTTTTCGGCGCAACGGGAGATCTGGCGTATAAGCAGATATTTCCTTCGTTGCAGAGGCTGGCGAAGCGCGGCCGTTTAGAGGGGCCTGTGATTGGAGTGGCGAAGGCCGGCTGGACGCTGAATCAGCTGAAGGAGCGCGCCAAGGACAGCGTGGAGAAGCACGGGGGAATTGATGAAAAGGGATTGAAGATTCTCCTCGACAAGATGAAGTACGTGGATGGGGATTATGCCGATCCGGAGACGTTTCGGCAGGTACGCGAGGCGCTGGGGGATGCAAAGCATCCTCTTCACTATCTTGCGATTCCCCCGACATTGTTTGGCACCGTGGTGCAGCAATTGAAGAAATCCGGTTGCGCGGACGGCGCGCGAGTTGTGGTGGAGAAGCCCTTCGGGCGAGATTATGAGACGGCAGTTCTGCTGAATGACGCCATCCACGAGGTTTTTGATGAACAGGACGTGTACCGCATTGACCACTACCTGGGCAAAAATGCGGTGCAGAACCTGATTTTCTTCCGATTTGCGAATTCGATCATTGAGCCGATCTGGAACCGGCAACATGTGGAGTCGGTGCAGATCACTATGGCAGAGAAGTTCGGGATCCAGGGTCGTGGAGCGTTTTACGACGGTGTAGGCGCCATGCGGGACGTGGTGCAGAACCACCTGATGCAGTTGCTGAGCAATATTGCGATGGAGCCGCCGCCGTGTCCGGATACGGAAGCGCTGCGCGACGAGCGGGCAAAGGTGTTGAAGAGCGTGCAGCCGATTCGACCGGAAGATGTGGTGCTGGGTCAGTTTCGGGGATACCACGACGAGCCAGGCGTAAAGCCGCACTCCAATACGGAGACGTTTGTGGCGATGCGGGTGTACGTGAACTCGTGGCGCTGGCGTGATGTGCCGTTTGTGATTCGCTCGGGGAAGAATCTACCGGTGACGGGCACGCAGATTACAGCAAGACTGCGGGAGACGCCGCCAGTTTTCTCAGAAAGCGTGACTCCGCAGAATTATGTTCGCTTCAAGCTGAGTCCCGACCCGCAGATTGCGATTGGGGCTTCGGTGAAGGAAGCCGGCGAGCGCCTGCGTGGATGCATGACGGAGCTGATGGCGGATCAGCAGTGTGCCGCGATGGACCTGCTGCCGTATGAAGAACTGCTGGATGATGCGGCATGTGGGAATCCAATCTGGTTTGCGCGTGAGGACTATGTGGAGATGTCGTGGAAGCTGCTGGACGATGTTCTGACGAATCGTCCGGAGGTGCGGCCGTACGATCCTGGTTCGTGGGGACCGGCTTATGCCAATCGCCTGACGGAGGACATTGGCGGCTGGATGGACCCGAGGTAGGGTTGAGGCCGCGTCGGGAGCAGCGACAGGGCCGGCGTTTATCTTCGGACGCTGGTCTTTGTTCGATAGCGCGGCGTGGCGAAGCAGTGGCTGGCGATTTTTGATGACGCGTCAAGTTTTGACACGCGATTGCGGGCCAGCTATAAAAGGGATTCCGGCATTGGCCGGAGCCCTTCGCGGGGGCGAGGATTGCGCCCGCGGTCAGCAGTTCCAAAGCAAACGCATTGGGATGTTCGGGAAGGCGGTGAAAATCCGCCACTGCCCCGCAACTGTTAGCACGCTGGTGTGCGTCTGGTTATTTGAGACGCGCGCAGAACCGGGATGCAAGGACGCCACTGAGGGCAAGGCCCGCGGGAAGGTGGTCCGGGTACGCTGTCCGGTTTGGATTCCGTTAAGGAAGAGCGTGCAAGTCAGGAGACCGGTCCTATGCGCCATTTCACCGCGTTCCGAGGGGAACGGAGGCCTATATGCGCATTGTTGTAAGGCGGCTGCGCCGCGTGATGGCAGTGTCTCTCTCTGCCGCTTTCCTGTTGGCAATTCCGATTCAGATTCATGCCGTCACCGTGCATGGCACGGTGAGCGATCCGCTGGGAGCGGTGATTCCCGATGCCGTGGTTGCGCTGGTGCACAACGGGCAAGTGGTGGAGACGACCAAGACCCGGGCGGATGGCAGTTACGATGTGGTGAGTCCGTTGAGCGGGCGATTCTATGTGCTCGCCGGGGGGCATTCGTTCCGTCAGATTTCGACGAAGAGCTTTTACGGCGGGCGGTTGGACGACGTGAAGGAGGACGTGACGCTGGAGCCTGCCTACGTGAGGCAGCAGGTGATTGTGACGGCAACGGGAACGCCGACGCCGCAGGCGCAGGTGAGCGCTCCGGTAAGCGCGATGGATGCGGCGGAATTTGCGACCCGGGCCAGCATTGCAGGTGCGCTGCGTCAGTTGCCGGGCGTGACGGTGGTGCAGTCCGGAGAGCGCGGCGCCGAGACGTCGCTGTTTATCCACGGTGGGAACTCGGACGCGAACCGGGTGACACTGGACGGGGTTCCAATTGAGGATATCGGCGGGCAGTTCGATTATTCGTCGCTGGGGACGACAGGAATAGCGCACGTGGAGGTGTATCGGGGGCCAGACAGCGTGCTGTACGGGGCGGATGCGGCGGCAGGGGTGGTAGCATTCACGACGCCGCAGGGGAGCACTTCGTTCCCGAGCCTGTTGTACCGGGGCGATGCGGGCAACTTTGGGACGTATCGCAACGAAGTACAACTGGGCGGGATGCGGAATTTAATGGACTATTATGCTGCGTTCAGCGATCTGCAGACGCAGAACTCGATTCCTGCCGATGAGTATCACCGGATAACATCGGTTGCGAACCTGGGGTACAACCTGAATGCGAACACGGAGATTCGGGCGATAGTGCACCAGATCAACCGGGCGACGGATTTGCCGGGGACCTATGCGTTCTTCGGGCAGTCGAATGATGGGAAGGAGTCGGACCAGGATACGTTCTTCACGGGGAAGATCGACCATTCGTTCAGCGGGATATGGGTGGGCAGCCTTTTGTATGGGATGGCCCGGAAGCGGGAGCAGGCGGTGGAGTATTACCCAGCGGGCGAGCTGATCACGGACTACCTGGGTGGGAACTACTACGGGCACGTGGTGACGATTCGCGGGGCGAACGGGTATTCGGCGACGGGGCGGGCGCTGATGAATTACTCGGTTGCGAATTCGGGGGTGTATCCAAACCGGATTGACAACGTGAACAACCGCGACAATCTGCTGGCCGAGACGACCTATACCTTCAATCCTGGGCTGGTGTTTACGGGCGGGTTCCGGTTTGAGGATGAGCGCGGGTCGGAGTATTCGCAGGCCTACCTGCTGAATCAGAGACTGGAGCGGGGCAACTACAACTACAACGCCCAGTTCAGCGGGCAGGTGAAGAACCGGTTCTTTTATACGGCCAGCGGAACGGTGCAGAAGAATGGGCTGTATGGGACGGTGGGCGCGCCGCGGGTGGGTCTGGCCTACTACCTGGCGAGGCCGGGAGCAGGGAAATTGCAAGGCACTCGGATCAGCTTCAACTTCGCCAAAGGCTACCAGGAGCCGACGCTGGCGCAGCAGTTGGGGTCGCTGTACGCCTTTCTTGAGAAGAATGGCGGGCAGTCGACGATTCGGCAACTGGGGATCGGTCCGATTGGGGCGGAGTTGTCTCGGACCTATGACGGAGGGTTGGAGCAGAACCTGTTCAGCGAGCACGTGATATTGCGGGTGGACTACTTCCACAATGAGTTCGGGAACCAGATTGAGGGAGTGCCGGCGCAGTATGTTCCTCAACTGCTGCCGAATTTGTCGGCGGCGCAGCAGGCTCAACTGGAGGCGTTTTTGAATTCCGAGCAGGCCTATGAACTGGATCTGAATTCGGAGTCCTTCCGGGCGCAGGGCGTGGATGCGGAGATGGACTGGGGCGTGAACTCGAACATGTATGTGCGCGCGGGCTACACGCACACGGACGCGGTGGTTCAGCGGTCGTTTTCCTCCGATGCGACGGCACCGAGCTATAACCCGAATATTCCGGGGATTCCGATCGGAGACGTGGGTCCGCTGGTGGGGGCGAGGCCGTTCCGGCGGCCGCCGAACACGGGCTATACGACGGTGACCTACACGCGGCCGAAGTGGACGGGCGTGCTGACGGCGGCGTATGCGAGCAAGAGCGACGACTCAACGTTCCTGGGCTATAGCGATCCGAATGGCGGGAACTCACTGCTGCTGCCGAACCGGAACCTGGACCACGGCTATGTGGAGGTCGACCTGGGCGGGACCTACCAGGTGAACCGGCGGATGGAAGTCTACAGCCAGATGAATAACCTGCTGAGCGACCAGCACATAGCGCCGATTGGGTATACATCGCTGCCCTTCAACTTCAGGACCGGGCTGAGGATTGTGTTGGGCCGCGAACCCAAAAAGTGAGGCCTGTTCAAGAGGCACCCCTGCGGAAAGGGGAAACGCGCAATCTGTTTCCCCCTCATTAACCTCCCACAAGTGATTGATAATCATGGACTTACAGAAGGATATGGCTCGTAAGTCTAATGGAATGAGTTATTTGAGTGGGGAGCTATACGGTCTTGAGAGAAGACGCGGTTTCACGGTAGCGGCGGCGAATATCGGGAGGAAAGTGGAGACATGGGTGATGCTGCGAGGCCGTGATGCTCGCGGGGTATGCTACGATTTTTCAACCTCCGGCATATGTCTGGTAAATCCCCTACAATCAGCAAGATGCTGACTATTAGTCGTGTAAGTATTTTAGATCATATTACTTGCGGCGCCGGCCAGTACTGCGATTCCATACGATGTATACGATTTTAATCGTATGGATAGGCGATTCTGGTTCTGGTTGGAATGTGGTGGTAGGGTGAGCTGGAGGCTCGGTGGTCGGCGGATATCCAGGTCTCAAAATCGAGATACAGGGTGCCCGGGCAAGAGGGGGTGTTCCGCGCGAAGGCCGCAAACCGGGATGGGAATGGGGAGGCTGGAGAGTGCGGTTATACGCTACGATTTTTCATTCTCAGGTTAATGGCTGGTAAGTGAGGCGGAATGAGTCGATTACAGGACATTAGGTATGTAAGTCATTTGAATCATGTTACTTGCAACGCCGGATAATACTTCGATTTTGTACGATATATACGATTTTAATCGTATGATTGTTCGATTTCTGTCCTTGACAGGAGCGGTTCGGAGGCGCCCTCAGAGGCCGGCGCGGGGCGGGATCTCAGGTTTCCCTGATGGATGTGGGGCGCCCTGGCCGGATTTGTCCCCTATCTTCAGGATACCAATTCGAGGGGTAATTTCCGGCACATTTGGATGAGCAAAGCAAAGCCCCGCGGAGGTGGGGGCCTGCGCGGGGCTTTGCATTTGATGGCAGGGGCTAGAAGAGTTTGTTTTTGCGTGGGTACCAGGTGAGCTGGATGTCAGTGGTGGTGTCGCTCTGGGTGCCTGGTTTGTAGATGGGGATGAGGTAGTTTTCGTACTGGAACCAGGCGTGGAGTTCGAGGCTCTTGTCGGCGAGCAGGCGCCTGGTGAGGGAGAACTGGAAGTCATTCTGGGTGGAGCCGCCGGTGAAGAAGGCGCTGCTGGCTTTGTCGCGGCGGTACATGAACTGGGCGTCTTGCTTGGGGGAGAAGTGCCAGGTGAGCCAGGCCTGACCGCCTTTGTTTTCGCGGCCGATCCAACTGCCGAAGGTGAAGCCCTTGTTGGTGGTGCCCTGCTTCTGAATGGCTTCATACTCCATGAACTGGCCGTGCTGGTCGTGATTGCTGACGGGGTCTGTGGTGCCGGCTTCGACGCGGAGACTGAGTTTTGGGAGTCCAGGGAAGTGGGAAAGATAGATGCCGGGCGAGATGCTGGCGCGGCGGGGCGCGTCGACGGGGCTTACGTCGTCATGGACGAGGGAGTCGGCGTAGAGGGTGACCCAGTTGCGGACGAAGGGGAGGCGATAGTTGAAGTCGAAGCTGGAGAAGCGCGCGCCTGGATCCTTAGCGGAGCCTTTTACCGCAGCCGTGACATTCTGGAAACTGAAGAAGCTTTGCCAGAAGGTGTGCCAGGTGACGGGTTCGTGGCCGAGGCCGCCCCAGATGACGGTGCGGTCGAAGCCCATTTCCAGGTTGCGGGTGGGCTTGAAGCTGATTTTTTCCATGTGGACCCAGGGCTGATTGGGGTAGGTGTGTCCCTGGAGGCTGCCGACGAAGAACTCATAGCGGAAGGGGCCTGTGAGCATGGAGAGCAGGGGAACGCGGAAGGGTTGAATGTCGTTGATCTGAAAGGCGTAGATATTTTCGGCATTGGTGCTCCAGGACATGACGGAGCCTTTGTCGGGGCCATTCCAGTGGTCGGTTTTGCCGATGGAGATTTCGTTGCCGAGGAGGTGGTAGGAGAGATTGGCCTCGAGGATGCGGAAGTGGTTGGAGGCGGGAATCTGTCCGGCGGGTAGATCGTCGTAGCGGATGTTTGGGTTGTAGGGGATGTTATCGACGGTGTTGGAAAGGTAGCTGGCGAGGGTCTGGGAGTAACCGGTGGTGGAGGGCGCGTGCTGATATTCGCCGCGGAAATAGAGTGAGAATCGGCCGGCGCGGCCGCGGAGGCTGAAGCCGGTGTAGTTGTTGAATCCGGAGGCGTAGGGGCGGCCGTAATCGTTGATGATGGTCTGGCCGAGGTGGAAGCTATCGCGCAGGGGTGTGCCGGAGATGCCGCGGAACTGAGTGTAGACCTGGCCGACGACGAGGCGTGGATGGAAGAGGGAGGTGGGGTGGGCAACGGTGGGCTCGATGGTGTTCCAGACAGCCTTGTAGATGTGGTAGGCCTGGGGATTCTTGTTGGCATCGAGCTGGATAGTGGCGGCGTCCTGTTCGAGCATCCAGGCGATCTGGAGGCGGGTCCAGGGGCGGATGCCGAGGAAAGCGGTGTCGAGGTATCCCATGGCCTGTAGGCGGTCGAGGGCGGGATAGATCCAGCTATCCATGGGGACGTAGGTGGAGCCTTCAGTGTCGGTGACGTATGGGGAAGGGAGGTGGTTGGATTTCGGCCCGGGAATGGTGCGGGTAGTTGCGGCGTGGGCGACGGGGATGACCGCACAGACGGCGGCAGCGGCAAAGGTGCGCAGAAAAGCTCTCACTCGGGCCTCGTAAAGCGGAAAGTGGCTGGTTCTTGCCGGGCTGGATGGAGCGCAGCCGACGGACTGGTTTGGTATCAGGCTATTGGAACGGACCGGTCGTGACAATAGACGTGGCCGGCGGGGGCGTACAGATATGGGAAATAAGAAAACGCCGGGCGGGCAGGGGTTGCCCGCGGCCGGCGCGATGTGGGATGAAAAGGGTCAGGCGTGGGCCGGATCGAGGTTTTCGGTGTTGACACCGAGGTCGGTGAAGGCCTGCTGGGCTTTCTGGGGGTCGAATTTGCCGTCGCGCGCGAGGCGTGAGAGGGTGGCGGCGGCGATGGATTCGGCGTTGACCTCGAAGTGTCGGCGGAGGTGCTCGCGATTGTCGCTGCGGCCGAAGCCGTCAGTGCCGAGCGAGGAGAGGCGGTTGGGGAGCCAGGGCGCGAGCTGATCGGGGACCACCTTCATGTAGTCGGTTGCGGCAATGATGGGCCCTTTAGTTCCTTTGAGGGTCTGGAGCAGGTAGGGAGTTTTTTCCGGCTCAGCAGGGTGGAGACGGTTCCAGCGCTCGACGGAAAGCGCGTCGCGGCGGAGTTGGGTGTAGCTGGTGACGCTCCAGACGTCGGTCTGGACGCCATATTTTTCGGTGAGGATCTGCTGTGCCCGGAGCGATTCGCGAAGGATGGGGCCGGAGCCGAAGAGATGGGCGACGGGTTTGCCTTTGGAGGCGGGGCTGACCTTGTAGATGCCGCGGAGGATGCCCTCGGCGACGTCGTCGGGCATGGCGGGCATGGCGTAGTCTTCGTTGTACATGGTGATGTAGTAGAAGACCTGCTCGTTCTGCTGGTACATGCGGCGGAGGCCATCCTGGAGGATGACGGCGAGTTCGTAGACGTAGGCGGGATCGTAGCTGACGCAGTTGGGGACGGTGCTGGAGAGGACGTGGCTGTGTCCGTCCTGATGCTGGAGGCCCTCGCCGAGCATGGTGGTGCGGCCGGCGGTGCCAGCCATGAGGAAGCCCTTGCCGCGCGAGTCGCCGAAGGCCCAGATCATGTCTCCGACGCGCTGGAAGCCGAACATGGAGTAGTACATGTAGAAGGGGATGGTGGGGACGCCGTAGTTGGCGTAGGCGGTGCCGGCTGCGGTGAAGGAGGCCATGGATCCGGCTTCGGTGATGCCCTCTTCGAGGATCTGGCCGTCGATTTCCTCGCGGTAGTAGAGGAGCATGTCCTGGTCGTGGGGGGTGTACTTTTGTCCTTCGCTGGCGTAGATGCCGACCTGGCGGATGGCGGATTCGAGGCCGAAGGTGCGTCCTTCGTCGGGGACGATGGGGACGACGAGTTTTCCGATGGCGGAGTCCTTGAGGAGATGACGCAGGATGCTGACGAAGCCCATGGTGGTGGAGACTTCACGGCCACGCGAGCCGCCGGTCCACTCGGCGTAGTAGTCGAGCGCAGGGGCCTTGAATTCGAAGGGGGCAACGGAGCGTGAGGGCATGAAGCCGCCGAGGGCCTCGCGGTGCTCGCGGAGGTAGAGGAGTTCGGGGCTGTTGGGTTCAGGGCAGAAGGGTTTTCCGTTGCGGGCGAGATCGTCAGGAACGGGGATGTTGAAGCGCTTGACGAAGCCAGCGAGGGCTTCGTCGTTGAGCTTCTTTTCCTGGTGGGCGGCGTTGCGTGCCTGAGTGGAGCCGATGCCGTATCCCTTGACGGTTTTGGCGAGGATGACGGTGGGACCGCCCTTGTGTTCGGTGGCGCGCTTATAGGCGTTGTAGATTTTCAGGGAGTCGTGGCCGCCGCGATGGAGGTGGTAGAGCTGATCGTCGGTGTAGTCCTTGACGAGTTCGAGGAGCTCAGGGTATTTGCCGAAGAAGTGCTTGCGGAGATAGGCGCCGTCCTTGGCCTTGAAAGTCTGGTAGTCGCCGTCGACGCACTCTTCCATGCGCTTGAGCAGCAGGCCGGTGTGGTCGCGCTCGAAGAGCTTGTCCCAGTCGGCGCCCCAGATGACCTTGATGACGTTCCAGCCTGCGCCGTGGAAGACGCCTTCGAGCTCGTCGATGATGCGCTTGTTTCCGCGGACGGGTCCGTCGAGGCGCTGGAGGTTGCAGTTGACGACGAAGATGAGGTTATCGAGTTTTTCTCGTGCGGCGAGGGAGATGGCGCCGAGGGTGTCGACTTCATCGGTTTCGCCATCACCGACGAAAGCCCAGACCTTTCGTGGAGTTTTCTCAAGGAGGCCGCGATGCTCGAGGTAACGCATGAAGCGGGCCTGGTAGATGGCGTTGAGGGGGCCGATGCCCATGGAGACGGTGGGGAATCGCCAGAATTCGGGCATGAGCCAGGGGTGGGGATAGGAGGAGAGTCCGGGGTGGTCGCGGAGCTCATGGCGATAGTTGAGGAGGTGCTGCTCGGTGAGGCGGCCCTCGAGGAATGCGCGGGCGTAGACGCCGGGTGAGGCGTGGCCCTGGAAGTAGATGAAGTCGCCGGGCTGTTTGCCGTAGGAGGCGCGGAAGAAGTGGTTGAGTCCGACCTCGAGGAGGGTGCAGAGCGAGGAGTAGGTGGCGATGTGTCCGCCGATGCCGTCGTCCTTCTTGTTCTGGCCGTGGACCATGGCCATGGCGTTCCAGCGGATGAGAGCTTCAATGCGCTTTTCGAGTTCGCGATTGCCGGGGTAGGGGACTTCCTCGTGCCTGGGGATGGTGTTGAGGTAGGGAGTGGTGATCTGGCTGGGCGCGGCGATGCCGGCTTCACGGGCGCGCTGGCGGAGCGCGTCGAGGATCTGGCCGCCCTGCTCGGGGCCTTCGGCGACGACGATGTCGTCAAAGGCTTCGATCCACTCGGAGAGTTCCTGCTGAAAGTCG
>CAZWSD010000048.1:0-13507 GCA_964636535.1 uncultured Acidobacterium sp.
TAGCCGAGGATGTCAGCATGGGCGGCGATGAACTTGAGGTTTTCGAGGTCTTCGGTGGTGAGGGCGGGCATGGTGATGCGAGTTTCGGGGAGGTTGATGCCTTTGGCTTCGCCGAGCCACTCGCCGGTGGGCCGGGCGAGGGTGATATCAACGCGGAGATGGGAAGCGGAGACGGAGCGGATGACGCCGCCGATTTTGCCGTCATCGAACCAGATGGACTGGCCGGGCCTGGCGCGCGCGAGCTTGGAGGTGAGGTTGACACCTTTGCGGGCGGGAGTGTGGCGTCCGTATGGGGATAGCTGGGCGGGTTTGCCGGGGCGGGAGGAGCGGTCGAGGACGAGGGTGTCTCCGGGCTTGAGGCGGAGGCGCTGCGGCTGAGCGGGGACGGGGCCGATGCGGGCGGTGCGGGTTTTGCCGGCGGAGATGTGAGTGAGCTGGATACCGGTGGTGAAGTAGCAGGTTTTGCGGGTTTCAGCGAGGACGCGGCCGTGGTGAGAGGAGACGACGCGGAGTGAGCGGCTGGACTTGCGGGCATCGCGGAAATGCAGGCGGTGGTTGCGGCGCAGGCGGGCGAGGAATGTGGCGGGGAGGTTGAGGACGGGCAGGTCGTCGGCGGGGAGAGCTGCGTTGACGGGCTGGAGCCAGAGGCGGGCCGGAGCGGTGACTCGCCCGTAGAGATCTCGTTGTGGACGGCAGCGAAAAACTGGAGGGCCGGGCTGGATGGGGCCGGTACGGAGTTTGGGCCCGGCAAGATCGATCTGGATCCTGCAATGGCGGCCGGTTTCCTGGCGGGCGCGCTCGAGATTGCGAATCATGCTGAGCCAGACGCGCGGGGAGTCATGGGCGCAGTTAATGCGCATGCAATCCATGCCGTTGCGGAGGAGGTTGAGGACGAGGTTGAAGTCGGTGGCGGCGTCGGTGGACATGGTGACCATGATGGCGACGCTGCGATGGGAGTGGGGCTGACCGAGGAGCGAGCGGGTGTTTTCGGCCAGGAGGCGTGCGCCTTCGCCGATGCGGACTGGCGGCTCGAGGGTGGCAAGCAGGTCGGCGCAGGAGATGGCCGAGCATAGCATGCGGTGGACGTTCTGGAGGGTACTGAGGACGTGCGCCTCACTGCGGCCAAGGGAGGAAAGGCCGAGGGATGCGAGCTCGGCCTGGAGCTTGCGGAGGTCGTGACGGCGGAGGACAAGGTAGTGAGCGAGATTGCGGGCGCTGCGCAGATGCTGGGGATGGAGGGAGCGCTGATCGCGAAACAGCGCCTTTTCGAATTGGAGCATTTCGCGGGCGAGGCTTTGGAGGGTTTTGGCGATGCCTGCCAGCCGTTCCCGCGGAGGACGTGGGATGCCTGTTCGGGCTTTTGCCGGTGGCCTTGCCATGGGATTGCCTGCCGCAGAGGGAGCGCGTCATCCAGCTATAACTCAAGCTTGACGACTGGGGCGGGGAAGCTCGGTGATTGCGGTCACTGTTAGGGGCCGAGGGTGGGCAGAAAGTGGCGTTAGGAAGAGTGTGACGCACGGGCGGCAATGTAATGCAGGGGGCCGGCGGTGGCGCAGGGAGGGTCCAATGGCTTTCAAGAATAGAGAAGACGCCGGATGGCAACTGGCGAGAGAGCTGGCTCACTATGTGGGACGGCAGGATGTGATCGTGCTGGGGATCCCCAGAGGCGGCGTAGAGGTGGCGTTTCCGGTAGCGCAGGCGCTGGGGGTGCCGTTGGATGTTTTTCTGTCGAGGAAGCTGGGAGTTCCGGGACAGGAGGAACTGGCATTTGGCGCGGTGACGGCAGATGGAACGCGGTATCTCAATGATCGCATTGTGTCCTCTACGGGGCTTGAGGACGGGGAGATCGAGCGCATCACGGCGAAGGTGTTGAAGGTGTTGCGCGAGCGAGAGTCGGAATACCGGAGGGGGCGCGGGCCGCTGGACCTGGCGGGGAAGACGGCGATCCTGGTGGACGACGGAATTGCAACCGGCGCGAGCATGGAAGCCGCGGTGCGGATGGTGAAGAAGATGCAGCCGGCGCGGGTGGTGGTGGCGATTCCGGTAGCGCCGATGGGAGCTTGCCCGCGGTTGCGGCACGAGGCGGATGAGGTGGTATGCCTGCGGGAGGAGCCGGAGTTTTTTGCAGTAGGGCAGTTTTACCGGGATTTTTCGCAGGTCTCAGACGAAGAGGTGATCGATTTGATGAAGAAGGCAGAGGAAACGGTGAGGGCGGATGCGGGCGCGAATCCGGTGGCGCTGGCCGATGCGGGAGGGGATGATCCAGAAGCGGGCGAAGGCGGGAAGACGGATGTCACGATTCGGATCAACGGGCTGAAGCTGGAAGGTATATTGCATCTGCCGCCGAAGTGCGAGGGCGTGGTGCTGTTTGCGCACGGGAGCGGGAGCAGCCGCTTCAGCAAGCGGAACCAGTACGTGGCCAAGGTGCTGCAACAGCGGCAGATTGGGACGCTGCTGTTTGACCTGCTGACGAAGGAAGAAGAGCGGGAGGATGACTGGACGGCGCAGATTCGTTTTGATATTCCGCTGCTGGCCGAGCGGATGGTGGGAGCGACAACGTGGCTGGAAGGATATCTGGGGGGCCGGAAGCTGCGGTTTGGCTATTTTGGGGCGAGCACGGGCGCGGCGGCGGCGCTGGTGGCGGCGGCCAAGGTGCCGGACAAGATTGCGGCGGTGGTGTCACGTGGCGGGAGGCCGGACCTGGCCGGCGAGTCGCTGGCAAAGGTGAAGGCGCCCACGCTGCTGTTGGTTGGAGGGCTGGACGGGATCGTGGTTGGCATGAATGAAGAGGCGCTGCTGAGGCTGAGCTGCGAGAAGAAGCTGCAAATTGTTCCGGGAGCGAGCCACCTGTTTGAGGAGCCGGGGACGCTGGAGGCGGTGGCGGAGGCCGCAGGGAGATGGTTTGCGCGGCATTTGGGGAGCAGAGCTTAGAGCAGTTTTCCGGCGGCGAGGTCGCGGATGAATTTCTGGTCGGCGGCGAGGAAGTCGAATTCTGGGAGGGTGTGGATCTGGGTCCAGCGGAGATCGTGGAAGATGCGGTTGGTGAGTTCTCCGTGGAAGCTGTGGACGGCGAAGAATTGGAGGTCGACAGCGCCGCCGTTGCGATAATTGTGGCGGACGTGGGCGATGAGGGCGCCGATGTCGGCCTGGATGCCGAGTTCCTCGTCGAGTTCGCGGCGGAGGGCCTCTTCCGGCGACTCGCCGGGTTCGATTTTGCCGCCGGGAAACTCCCACTTGAGGCTCATGGCCTGATCGGGGCGGCGCTGGCAGACGAGCACTTCGTCTGCGCGCAGAATCAGGGCGGCCACCACATAACGGATGGTGCGGGTGGGGCTGCGGGTGGGGCTGTGTACGGTCAAGGCAGGTTTACCTAACGCTGAATCAATCTTTGTTCTTTTTTTACAGTATTTTGATGCGGATAAGGTCGTCCGGGGATTCTGGCGGATCAAAAACGTCAGGGTGGAGAGCGGCGGCGATGGCGTAAAGCCCGCGCAGGAGAGAGGGCGCGGGGGTGTTGAGCCATTCGTCGCGGATGCAGAAGACCTGGCGGTTGCGGACGGCGCGGAGGGATTGCCAGTGACGCTGCTGGACGATGCGTTCGAGGGGGACACGATTACCGGCGCCGCACCATGCGGCGAGGATGAAGTCGGGATCGGAGGCGGCGACGGCCTCCGGCGTAGTGGTGGCACCGGGGAGCCCAAGGAATTGGCCGCCAGCGGCTTGGACGAGTTCGCGGACCCAGTGCTGGGAGTGAATGAGCGGCTTACCCCATTCTTCACAATAGACGCGCGGGCGGGGCAGCGAGGCGGCGCGGACGCGGATGGATTCGATGGTGGATTGCATCTCCGCGATGAGGGAATCGGTCCGCTCGGGGGCGTCGGCGACGGAGGCGATGAGGCGGATGTCGTTGTAGATGTCTGCTAGGGAGTGGGGTGCGAGGAGCAGGGCGGGGACGCCTGATTTGAGGATGGCGGCGAGGGATTGCTGGCGGTAGGGAACGGAGGCGAGGACGAGATCGGGGCGTAGCGGGAGGAGTTCCTCGGTTTGGGTGGACCAGGAGTCGTGGACGATGGGGAGGTTTCGGGCGGCGAGCGCGGGGACGGCATCGAGGCAGTATTTGGTGCAGGCACAGAGGTGGTCGAGGCGGCCGAGGCGGTCGAGGGTGATGGAGATGCTGGGCTGGAGCGAGAGGAGACGCACTTCAGCCCTTGTGGTCGGTCCAGACGGCCTCGGGGTAGAAGACGGGCCAGTTGCGGGCTGCAGCGATATCAGCGAGCGCTGGGGATGGATTGACGGGGAAGGGGCGGCGGGCGATCCGGAGCATGGCGGCGTCGTGGATGGAGTTGCCGAAGACAGCGTCGGGGTTGGGGATGCCGACGCGGCGGAGGGATGCGGGCTTGCCTTCGTCGGTGGGGACGTCGATGAGGTTGCTGGTGGCGATGCCGTTTTCGACTTCGGCGCAGGCGGCGAGGACGCGGCTGGCGGGAATGTCGAAGAGTTTGACGCCTTCTTCGATGACCCAGTTGTTGGTGGAGCTGACGGCCCAGATTTCTGTTCGCTGCTGCTGGAGTTTGGCGACGAGGGCGCGGAGTTCGGGGAAGATTTGGGGCTCGATGTGGGTGCGGAAGTATTCGGCGGCGGCGCGGCGGAGTTCGTCTTCGTGGAGGCCGGCGTAGACCTGGACCATTTCGCCGCAGATTTGTAGTTCGGAGACTTCTCCCTGGCGATAGAGGCGATGGCGGGAGTCGATCCAGTCGGAGGCGTTTCGGGAGAGCAGGCCGACGTCCATGGTCCATGTCATGAAGCCGATGCCTGCGTCGCCGGTCCAGAGAGTGCCGTCGCAGTCAAAGACGGCGATGCGGGGTTTGGCGGCGAGGACCTCGCGCTCGAATTGGTCTGGCGTGAGACGGGTGGACATGGCGGCGCTGGATGAGGAAGTCGTCAAGCGTGCTGGCTCCTGTTGTTTCTATTTTGCGGGATGTAGAGGGAAAATGCATCTGGCGCGGGGCAGGTAAGTTGGGCTGTCGAAGTTGGTACGTTTGCGCCGGAATGGGCCGCGCGGCGGGGGAAGTTTTCGATAATGGGGATGTGAGGGCGACTGGCACGACCGAATTGATTCGCGAATACATGACGTACCTGCGCGTGGAGAAAGGGCTGCGTCCGCTGAGCTGCGCGGCGTATGAGCGGGACCTGCTGCAGTTTGCAGAGTATCTGGAGGGTGTGAACAGGACATTAATGGATGCGGGGCCGGAGGAAGTTTCGGGGTTTGTGCAGCATCTGGGGCGGCATGGGGTGGAGTCGCGGTCGACGGCGCGGAAGTTGAGCTGCCTGCGGGGGCTGTACAAGTGGCTGATCCTGGATAAGAGGATTGTGCGGGATCCGACGCTGCACCAGGATTCGCCGTCGGCGTGGAAGGTGCTGCCGAAGGCGCTGGCCCCGGAAGAGATGACTGCGATGCTGGAGCAGGCGAAGCTGGCGGCGGAGGGTCCGGGTGCGGATGCGGCAGGGCTGCGGGACCGGGCGATTCTGGAGTTGCTGTATGCGGGCGGGTTGCGAGTGTCGGAGCTGACGGGGCTGCGGGTTGCGGATTTGAATCTGGAGGCCGGGCGGGCGCTGGTGCGCGGCAAGGGCGATAAGGAACGGGTGGTTCCGCTGGGCGAGCCGGCGGTGCGGTCACTGGAGGAATACCTGGAGCGCGGACGTCCTTTGCTGGCGCGTCATGGGAGCAGGGCGGAGAGCGCGCTGTTTTTGTCTGTGCGCGGGGCGCGGTTGACGCGGGGTTGGGTGTGGCAACTGGTGCGGCGATATGGGGCGAGTCCGCACATGCTGCGGCACAGCGCGGCGACGCACATGGTGGAGCACGGGGCGGACCTGAGAACGGTGCAGACGTTTCTGGGGCATGCGGATATTTCGACAACGCAGGTGTACACGCATGTGGCGCTGGGGCATTTGAAGGCAGAACACAGGAAGTATCATCCCCGAGGCAGACGATGACGCAGGCGATGAGCGAGGAGAGGAGACAGACGCGCGGGTTGATGAGGCTGCGGGCGGATGCGTTTCTGGCGGCGATGGCGCATGAACGTGGCTGCTCGCCGCATACGCTGCGGGCTTATACGCGGGAGCTGGGGGACTTTACAGCGTTTGCGCAGAGGCTTCTGGGCGAAGATGCGATGGTGGGGCGGCTGGAGCATACGCACATCCGGGCGTACCTGGGTGAGCTTTACGAGCGGGGATTGTCGAAGGCGTCGGTGGCGCGGGCGCTGGCGGCGATCCGATCGTGGTGCAAGTGGCTGGCGCGGCAAGGGGAGATAGAGCAGAGCCCGGCGGCGCTGGTGGCGACGCCGAAACTGCCGAAGCATTTGCCGCGGGTTCCGACGATTGAAGAGATGAACCGGATGGTGGATGCGGGGGCCGATGAGACGGCGGCGTGGCCGGCACGGGATAGGGTGATTGTGGAACTGCTCTACGGGTGCGGGATACGGAACGCGGAGCTGGTGGGGATTGATCTGAAGGATATTCAGTGGGCGAATGAGGCGATGCTGGTGCGCGGCAAGGGGCGCAAGGAGCGGCTGGTTCCGATTGGGGATGCGGCCTCGGAGGCGTTACGGGCGTATTTGCCGGAGCGTGGGCGGAAACTGACGGCGATGGGAAGGGTCTCGGCGGCGCTGCTGCTGAATGCGCTTGGGCGTGGTAATGGACGGCTGACGACGCGGAGCGTGGGGCGCATTGTGAAGCGGATGGCGCTGGCGCAGGGCCTGCCCGCGGAGGTGCATCCGCACACGCTGCGGCATGCGTTCGGGACGCACATGCTGGAGGAAGGAGCGGACCTGCGGGCGATCCAGGAGCTGCTGGGGCACGAGCGGCTTTCGACGACGCAGCGTTACACGCAGCTTACGGTGGGGCAGGTGGAGGCGGTATACGACCGGACGCATCCGCGGGCAAAGTAGGTCGCCGTTTTTCCGGCCGGGAGTGTCGATTTAACAGAGACGCATGGCTTACACCAGGAAATGGGTGCGATGGGCAGCGAACCGGACCTTGTCCATGAGCTTCTGTCTGTCTGAACGGTTACACTATACGGTGAGGAAATATCGTTTTGATCGGTAGCGCAATCGCGAAAGTATTCGGAACCAGCAACGAGCGAGCCGTGAAGCGGCTGGTGCCCTACATAGAGGAAATTGGGGCGTTAGAGCCGGAGATGGAAAAGCTCTCAGACGAAGAGCTGAAGGCCAAGACGCCGGAGTTTCGCGGGCGGATTGCCAAGGCATTGGAGGGCATTGAGGACGCGGACGAGCGTGCGAAGTCCGAGCGGGAAGTGCTGGAGGAGATTTTGCCGGAAGCCTTTGCCGTGGTGCGCGAGGCGGGCCGTCGAGTGCTGCAGATGCGGCACTTTGATGTGCAGCTGATAGGCGGCATTGTTCTGCACCAGGGCAAGATTGCGGAAATGAAGACCGGCGAAGGGAAGACGCTGGTGGCGACGCTGCCGTGCTACTTGAACGCACTGGCGGGGCACGGGGTGCACGTGGTGACGGTGAACGACTACCTGGCCAAGCGCGACGCCGAGTGGATGGGCAAGATTTACGAGTTTCTGGGTCTGACGGTGGGCGTGATCGTGCACGATCTGGACGATGAGGAGCGCAAGGAGGCCTACGGCGCGGACATTACCTACGGTACGAATAATGAGTTCGGGTTTGACTACCTGCGGGACAACATGAAGTTTGACCTGAAGGACTGCGTGCAGCGCGGGCATCATTTTTCGATTGTGGACGAGGTGGACTCGATCCTGATTGACGAAGCGCGTACGCCGCTGATCATTTCCGGCCCGACGGACCAGACGACGGACAAGTATGGGAGGGTGAACCGGATTATCCCTTTGCTGGAGCAGGGCGAGGAGATTGAGAAGGGGGAAGAGAAGATCCTGACCGGCGACTTCGTGGTGGACGAGAAGCACAAGACAATTTCTGTCACCGATGAGGGTTGGGAAAAGATCGAAAAGCTGCTGGGGATCGGCAACATTGCCGATCCGGAGAACTGGGAGCTGAAGCACCACGTGGAGACGGCGATCAAGGCACACTCGCTGTATAAGCGCGACGTGCAGTACGTGGTGAAGGACGGTGAGGTTGTCATCGTGGACGAGTTCACGGGACGCCTGATGCCGGGGCGGCGGTGGTCGGATGGATTGCACCAGGCGGTGGAAGCCAAGGAGGGCGTAAACATTCGCCGCGAAGACCAGACGCTGGCGACAATTACGTTCCAGAATTATTTTCGCCTGTACAAGAAGCTTGCGGGCATGACGGGTACGGCGGAGACGGAAGCGGCGGAGTTTGACAAGATTTACAAGCTGGAAATTGTGGTGATTCCGACGAATCGGCCGCTGCTGCGGAAAGAGAATCCGGATGTGGTTTATCGGACGGCGAAGGAGAAGTATGTTGCCGCCGCGGAGGACATTGAGAAGCTGCATGAGAATAAGCAGCCTGTGCTGGTGGGCACGACTTCGATTGAGAAGTCGGAAGTGATTTCGCAGATTCTGGCCAAGAAGGGCGTGAAGCACGTGGTTCTGAACGCGAAGTACCACGAGCGGGAAGCCGAGATTGTGGCGCAGGCCGGGCGGTTGGGGATGGTGACCATCGCGACGAACATGGCCGGGCGCGGCACGGATATTCTGCTGGGCGGGAATGCTGAGTTCATGGCCAAGCAGGAGCTGATGAAGAAGGGGCTTGCGCGTTCGATCAGCCCGGCGGAGGGTACGATTAACCCGATGGCGGCGCCTGGCATGTTGCGGTTCTACTATCAGGGCCAGGAGTTTGAGACGACGCAAGAGGCGTGGGACAAGACGCTTGCGCAGCACAGCGAAACGGTGGCGAGGGAACGCGAGGAAGTGATCGCGGCTGGCGGGCTTTTCATCATGGGCACGGAGCGGCACGAGTCGCGGCGCGTGGACAATCAGCTTCGAGGCCGGGCGGGACGGCAGGGTGACCCGGGCGCTTCGCGGTTTTACCTGTCGCTGGAAGACGACTTGATGCGCATCTTTGCGCGCGAGTGGATTTCAACGTTGCTGCAAAAGCTGGGCATGGAAGAGGGTGTGCCGATTGAGTCGAAGATGATCTCAAACCGCATCGAGAAAGCGCAGATGGCGGTGGAAGGTCAAAATTTTGAGGCGCGCAAGCACCTGCTTGAATACGACGATGTAATGAACAAGCAGCGCGAGGCGGTGTATGGATTGCGGCACGCGCTGCTGGGCGGGCTGGACCAGAAGGAACTGGTGGTTGAGGACTACGTTCCAAATATCCTGAGCAACATTCTGGACGAGACGACTCCGGAGAAGCTGCATGCGGATCAGTGGGACTGGGACAAGCTGCACGAGAAGCTGATTGGCCATTTCGGCTTTGACTACAAGGTTGAAAAGCTTGAGGTTTCCGAATTGACCCGGCATGAGCTGGGCGAGCTGCTGTTTGAGCAGTTGAAGGAGCGGTACGAGGCTAAGGAGCAGTTTATCGGCGAAGAGCCGATGCGGTATCACGAGCGGATGATCATGCTAAGCGTGCTGGATGGTTTGTGGAAGGACCATCTGCTGAACATGGATCACCTGAAGGAAGGGATCGGGCTGCGCGGGTATGGGCAGCAGGATCCGCTGGTGGAATACAAGCGCGAGTCATTCGACATGTTCGAGGCGATGATGAATCGCTTCCAGGAAGACACGGTTCGTTACCTTTACCTGATGCAGATTATGGGGCCGGATGGGAAGCCGCTGGAGATTCCCAAGCGCGTGCCGGGTGAGGGTGCTTCGATGATGCTTTCCGGCGGCGGGGCTACGGTACAGGTGATGGGGCACGGAGGATCGGCGGCGGTGGCGGAAGAAGCGGCGTCGACGGTGACGATTCCGACTCGGCAGGCGACGACAACGATAGATGACATTGAGCGTGAGTTCGAGCGGAAGAAGAAGCGGGAGCTCGACCATGCGCGGATGGCGGGCGCTGGGCAGGGCGATGGTGAGGTTGTAACGACGCGTCGAGTGGGCGAGAAGGTGGGCCGGAACGATCCGTGTCCGTGCGGATCCGGGAAGAAGTACAAGAAGTGCCACGGGGCGGACGCGTAGGCGAGCTGTAAGAGGGAAAAGGCAGGGCAGGGCCTGAGGCTCTGCCCTTTCTGCATGCCCCGGAGGGAATGCTTGAAGACTTGTGCGAGGCACGGATTGAGGAAGCTGATTCGCGACAGAGTGTATATCGACGGTTGTGGGGGACGACTTTAGGGGGAGTTCAGGTGAGTGAGGATCCGGGGGTGGGGATTTCGTCGAAGGTGAGGTTTTCCGCGGGGCTTCCTGATTCGGCGCGCCATGCGTCGAAGAGGCGGCCGTAGCTGAGGGTCATGAGGTCGGAGTGGGTGAGGCCGAGGAGGGTGGCGGTGCGGTCGATCCATTCGGAGGGGCCTTCGAGCTCGGCAAAGAGTCCGATGGGGGTTTCATCGATGACGCAGTGTCCGGTGGAGTCGGCGTATTCGGTGCGCCATTTTTCGTAAGTGAAGGCGGGTTTGTAGCCGATGGAGGCGAAGATGGTGGCGATGGCATGGCCGTCGTGGACTTCGGTTTCAGTTTCGATGCGGTGCTTGTGGTGTTGGGAGGCGGGATTGCCGTCTGGCGGGAGGGCTTTGTAGGTGACGATCCAGCGGTTGCCGTAGCGGCGGACGCGGAGGATGGACTGGCGTGCGCGGAGGGTGCGATCGGGCGTGTCGAAGAGGACGTTGTGCTCGAAGGTGCGGGGCGTGACCTGGTGGAATCCGGCTGAGGCGAGCTGCGTTTCGAGTTGCGGGAGGTTGGGGACGCGGAATTTTACCTCGGTTTCGACCGCTGTCATGGGGTGATTATATGCGGCTGGGGGTCTGGCAGGCTGCGAGGGTGCCGGGGAAGTGGATAATAAAGGCTCATGCAGAGAGGGAAGAAAGAGACGCTGAGGTTGCGTGTGGATGCGGCGATGCCGGCGGGCCCGGAGTTTGAGTCGGCGATTGGGCGGGCGGCAGCAGTCCTGCGGTCGGGCGGGACGGTGGCGTTTCCGACGGAGACGGTGTACGGGCTGGGGGCGAATGCGCTGGACGCGGCGGCGGTGGGGCGGATCTTCGAGGCGAAGGGGCGGCCGAGCTGGGATCCGGTGATCGTTCATGTATCGGGGCCGGAGATGGTGGAACGGGTGACGGCGGTGTTGAGCGGGAACGGGCGTCGGCTAGCGGAGGCGTTCTGGCCGGGACCGCTGACGCTGCTTTTGCCGAAGCGCGCTGAGGTTCCGTCGGCGGTGACGGCGGGTCGTCCGCTGGTGGGGGTGAGGATGCCGTCGCATCCTGTGGCGCTGGCGCTGATACGAGCGGCGGATGTGCCGGTGGCTGCGCCGAGCGCGAATCGTTTTGGGCATACGAGTCCGACGCGGGCCGAGCACGTGGCGTCGGACCTGGATGGGCGGATTGACGCGATTCTGGACGGGGGCGAGACGGCGCACGGGCTGGAGTCGACGGTGGTGGAGCCGCGCGCGGATGGGTGCGTGATCTACCGTCCGGGAGTGATTACGGCCGAGCAGGTGCGGGGCGTGTGCGAGGGGCCGGTGGAGTATTACGCGGCGGCCGATGGGGCTGGTAAGCCGGAGGGGTTGCCTTCGCCGGGAGTGGGGATGCGGCACTATGCTCCGCGCGCGCGGATGGAGCTGGTGGGTGGGTTCGGAGCGGGGCAGGTGGAGGCGTTTGGACGGAAAGTGAGCGAGGCCGAGGCGGCGGGCGAGCGGGTGGGGGCGATGGTTCCCGACGGGTTTGAGAGGGTGTTGGAGGGCAGCGCGGCCAGGGTGTTCCGGTGGGGTCGATGGGACGCGCCGGAGGAGCTGGGGCAGCGGCTATACGCGGGGATGCGGGAGCTGGACGGGGCCGGGGTGGGGGTGATTGTGTGTCCCCTGCCGAAGGATGAGGGCGTGGGGCGGGCGATTTGCGACCGGCTGAGGAAGAGCGCGCGTGCGGAGCAGGGATCAGGTCTGCTTCTGGACGACACCGAGGCGCTTTGACATTTCCTCGTAGAGGAAGCCGCGGCCGGGGCGGTAGGGTTGGACCCATTCGCCGTCGATGACGAATTGGGGGATGGCGCGTTTGCCGACGTGGCGGAGGAGTTCCTGGGCGGCGCCGGGGGTTCTTTCGATGTCAACCTCTGTGTAGGGGATGCCGTGATGGTCGAGAAAGCGCTTTGCTTCGCGGCAGTCGCGACACCAGCCGGCAGAGTAAACGAGCAGTTGCATTGTATGTAAATAATAACGAATCAGTAAGATGGTTGCCGAGGCAAGCGGCGGTGCTTTGATTCCGGGAGGGAATGGAAGCAGCTGGATATTGCGGCCGGTCCGGGTTCTTCCGTGAGCGTGCCCGGAAGGCTTGCGGGGCGGAGTTTGAGCATAGCCTCATGGCAGGACCGGCGGCGTGGGCGGTGGGAGCGTGGGCAGCTTGGGCGGGTTGTTCATCCTGTGTATGCCATAAGCGAGCATTCCGGCAAAGATGGCGATCGATGAGGCGATGATTAACTTTTCTCCGGTGGACATTCTCCCGTAGGAGTTATCGACGACGGCTCTTGTCTGCGCGGGTGTGAGCGGCTGGCCGGTTACGACGGCGAGCTTGTCGACGAGCACGGCGACGGCCTGGTTAAACTGGCGGTCGCGCTGCCGCCTTGTGCCGAAGCCTCGGACATTCGCGCTCTCGGTCCAGAGCACCGCGGTGGAATGGGGATCGCGGATGGTGAGCACGACCTGGGGATTGTAGGACGGGGTGTCGTTATAGCTGGAGGCTGGAGCAATGGCGCGGATTTCGAAGATGAGATCGGCCTGCGCCGGGGAGCCGACCAGTTCGTAGTGCCTGGTGCGTTTGAGGTCCTTGTAGAAGATGTTGTAGGCGCGACTGGGGCCTCCGCCATAGAGATCAAAGTAATTGCTGCCGCCGCCATTGGCCACGAAGATGCGTTGGGCATGGAGAAGCTGCGGCGGGACCGGAGCCGAGTATGGCGGCCGTGGCGCGGGGTTGGTCTGCTGCGCGGCCATGACGGGAGTGAGAACCAGAAGACCGGATAAAACGATGCAAAGAGAGCTGCAAAGCCTGGATAACATCTGACACCTCCTGCATAGATAACGCAGGATATAAGTTATAAGTTTCATAAGTTGACGATTTCGCCGCGAGAATGAATTGAAGCTTAATTCATGATGAATCAAGGCTGAACGAAAGATGACAAGGGCTTCATGAGTTAGTAGGTGATGTTAGTCCGCGGAGTGCTGAGGGCAGGGGTGCTGGCGGGCACACGTGTGGTATGCGTGGTGCCGGGCACTGGGGCGTGGTCGTGATTTGCGATTGGTATCGGGCTCGATTCTTATGCGGATTGCTGGTTTCTCGGGTGGATGGAGAAGACGGATTCGGGCGGGATGGGGGTGGTTTCCGGGAGGTTTGCTTCGTCGATGGCGTTACGGGCCAGTTCGATGGCCTGTGCGCGTGTCTGGCAGGCTTTCCAGCC
>CAZWSD010000049.1:0-13328 GCA_964636535.1 uncultured Acidobacterium sp.
GAGGGCTCAAAAACGTCAAAGGCGAGTGGAATCTGGTGACCATGAGCTGGAACATTAAGCGGATGTTCGCGATGCAGGCCTGCTGAGGCCGCATCGCGATCTCTTGGCCCCTCAATATCGATCGAAATCGCCATGAATCTCCGTTCGTTAGCCGTTTTCCCGCTCAGACCGAATCTCAGTCCGACAGGGTGCTAGGACTGAGGTCTCAGCGCAATTGGAGTGCAGAAATTCCCAGTTATAAAGCCGGCATATGAGACAGGGCGGTTACGTTGACGACCTTCCCTGTGGCAATCAAGTCGGCGAACTGAGTGCGCTGCGTGTTGTAAAGCGTCGTCGGAGCGATCCGCTAGCGGAGAGCCTTCTCGGTGAGCTTTTTGAGGGCCCTATACAATACGCCGTAACCGACGCCGTGCAGACACAACTTGTATTTGAGCGCATTTGCCGTCGATTGGCATGCGAGTTCGGCTAAGGGGCCTCGGGCGACGAGCACGAAATGACGAGGTGCCGGAACAGGTATTGGATGGAATTTGTTTCGGCCGCCGGGATAGGCTTCAAACCACATGATTGCGCTTCCGAGTGTCGCAAGGTCGAAACTGTGAGGGAAGGTGGAGACATTACCCCTGGGTGAATACGAGTATCGAGTTCTGTCGCCGTCCGTGCCGAGAAATGGGGGCGAATCAGATCGTTTGCGGTCGATGAGATCCTGAATCACCAAGTACCGTGCGGCACCGAAAGCATTCGTAAACCACTTTTGTGGATCAGGAGAATAATGAAAGACATTAGAAGCGATGAGAATGTCGAACTGCGGCGCGGCACCTGGAATGCGAGTGTTAATATCCCAGATGAATCGCTCCGACGCATAGAGTCGGCTATTAGGAACAAGCCCCTTGACGAAGTCGATGTCCTCTTTGAGCGGGCTGAGGAGCAGCGTCCTCGGCCGCGTCATCTGGTCGCAGGAGCGAAGCAAGAATAGAAGTGCCTGCCGGAGGGCGCCGTGATTCTCTGCAATCGTCAGGTTTTTTGCTTTCATTTGTTGTTTCGCTTTGCTAGTAGAGCCTGGTAGCGGTCGGTCTCCAATTGCGTATTCGGAAATGAGGAGGACAGCTAGTGTGTGCTCGCGTGGGCGAGAGCGTTATGGGCGTCTCTCGTCGTTCGAGAAAACCGCCGCAGAGGCAAATCGGAATCGCGCTCATCGGCGAGCTGATATCTGCGGCATGGGCTTGCCAATTTCATTGGTAATGCTCACCTCATGGGATTGCGGAAGCCCCGCTGAGGCGGCTTTGAATTGAACTGCACAGTCCGCATTAACGCAACCCAGGCGTGATCCGATTGACAGAGGATCCGGCGCAGGAATACATTTAAACTTTTTATATTCCGATCTCTAAATGAGCATTGATTGGGCTAATTTCCGCGGGGGCCCGCGTGACGGGCGCTGATCTGATCGGCGCGAAGGCAATGATCAGTCATAGGCGTGACGTCGACATGACGGGCAATCGTCCAGCGGAGAAATTTGTGGTCTCGCGGCACACTGGGGGGAGTCTCGTGCGTGTCGGCCCACTGGTCGCGGTGTGGTGCCGACTGCCGGAATGACTATGCGGCAGCGTCGAATTCTCGACAGACGATCGGTGCGACAGGGGATGCAATGTTGCGGGACGCCATAAAGCGAACGTTTGCTACGGTGGGTTGGCCGATGCTTCTGATGAGCGGCCGCCGACCCGGTGAGCCACGCGTAGCTGTGGTGATGTATCACTCTGTCGGCGGCGGCGCTGCAATGTCCTTCGCACCGTCAGTATTCGCGCGTCATCTGGACGCATTACAGAGCGCAACCTCCTGCTTTGCCACGGTGGGCGATGTCGCTGATGCAGCGACAATTTCGGACTCGACAATCTGTCTGACTTTTGACGACGGGTTTGCAGATAATCATGCTGTAATATTTCCATTGCTCGCAGAGCGCGGCATCAGGGCGACGTTTTTTGTGTGCAGCGGTTTCGTAAATCGTCGTGTGAACATCTCCGCCCGCTTTGTTAACTATCGGGGCTTATCGTCAATGCGCTGGGAGCAAGTGCGGGAATTAGCAGCGGCAGGCATGGAGATCGGCTGCCATACCCTCACTCACCCAATCCTGGCGGCGCTCTCAGCCGATGAGCAGGAACGTGAAATGGTTGACGCGAAGCACGAGATTGAGAATCAAGTTGGCAAGGCGGTCGTTTCGTTGGCTATCCCATTCGGGCGCCGAGGCACGTACACGGCAGAAACATTAGATATAGCGGCCTGCCACTTCAAGGCATGTTGCACCACGCGGTTTTCCACGAATCCTGCTCAGCTTGCCCGGTACCGCGGGATGGCGGTGCTGGATCGCGTCGAGCCAAGGCCGACGCATAGTGAACGCCACATTAGAGCGCAGGTGCGCGGGCGGTGGGATTCAATGCGGTGGATTCAGCGGAGATTCCGAGATACAGAATCCTGATGCAGCGTAGCCAAATACTGATATACGGTGGTGTCTGTTTGCTATTTATAGAGGAGTTCCTGTCAGTGAGTCTCCAATGTCTAGGCGCGGCTGGCACGCTCGTCAAGGGATTCTGGCGGGCTCGAAGGCCGTAATGTTTGGAGCCTCCAGAGTGAAGGACATGAATACGCGCGTCCGATGTGATGCTACCGCTCCGCGTGTCGTCATCGTCGATGATATTCCGACGCCGTACCGAATCGCCCTGTTCAAGGCGATTCAGGCGATCGCGCCTTTTCGGCTGAGTATCGTGTGGCTGGCTGCTAGAGGGCGGGAAAAGCAGTGGGAACTTGACGTACGGGGAAGCGGGCTTGACGCGTACGCCGCGCGCGATTGGCAGCTATTTGTTCCCTCGATTGACCGACGCTTTACGGTCTCTCGCGATATCGTGAGTCTTGTCAAGCGTTTGAACCCGGACGTCCTCGTCACCGGCGGTTATCACCAAACCGGGTATTGGCAATGTCTCTACTATGCCATGACAAGACGAGTCCCGCTTATTTGCTGGTCCGGTGCGACTCCAGTGAACGAACGCAGCCGGAATCGCGTAATCCACAGAGCGAAGAAGTTCTATCTTAGGCGTTGCGCACGCCTTCTGGCGTATGGCAGCGATGCTGCTGAACTGCTTCGGATGCGCGGCGGAGAACCCGCACGAATTCATAAGGTATACAACACTACCGACCTTGTGTCAGTTCGCGCTGCCACTGCAGCAGCGCGTCCCTCGTGTGATCCTTCGCGAGGACCGCTGCGTCTGCTCTCGGTTGGGCGGATGATGCGAGACAAGGGGTTGCAATTTCTGTTTGAACCGCTCGGACGTCTGCGGAATGAGTACCAATTTGAATTTCGTCTAGTTGGCGATGGTCCTTATCGCGAGCGACTTGAAACAATCACGCGCCATTCGGGTTTGTCTGATCGAGTCAACTTCGTCGGATATGTGCAACAAGAGCACCTTTCGGAGCATCTAGCTTGGGCGGATGTGTTTGTGTTTCCCAGCACTTATGATGTATGGGGAATTGTTGTCAATGAAGCCTTGGCGGGAGGACTTTATGTGCTTTCATCGATTCTCGCTGGGGTGACCGTTGATCTGATCGATCCGGCCATCTCTGGTAGTTCGTTCGATCCCCGTTCAGCCGCTTCAGTGGAACAGGTGTTGCGAGAGGCCCTTCGTAATGCGGAATGGATTCGAGCCACGCGTGATCGACGGGCGGAGTGGGTGATGCGGTTCGATGCCTCAGAGGCGGCAAAGGAATTCGTTCGGGTTTGCAAACTCGGTCTGGATGAGAGCGGAGGCAATTTGGCGAACCATGATTCCGGCGCCCCAGCGGGTCATTAATGTCGACTGCTCGCCTCCATCGTAACACTGCCTACTTCATTTCTGCGCAGCTGCTCAACCGCGGGTCTTACGCCGCGCTGTTGGTCACTCTGACGTACCTGTTTGGCATCGGTGCGGTGACGGACGTCTTCTTCGTCGCTCTCACTATTCCGATGATGGTGGTGAACATCACCATGGATGGCTGCTTTGTGACTGTTCTGCGCGCTCTGTCTAAGACGGACGGCGAGAATCAGCGGTGGGCGGTGATCGGACAATCTCTCGTCCTCTTTGCGACTGTCTATTCTGTGATTGCCATGCTGATTGCTGCCGGTGCCAGCGGATTGGTGAGCCTAACGGCCCCTGGGTTGCAACCGGAATCACGGAACCAAGCGATTGAGTTGCTCAGGTTTGCAGTGACGATGATACCAGCGCAAGGGATTGGGCAGGTGGTGAGCTCGGCCCTCATTCATCAAGAGCGGGTCGCCGCTGGTGCTTGGCGGCCGGCAGTAGTCAGCATCATGTCTGTAATTGCTGCATTTGGAGGGGCGGCGTTACTAGGGGCGCGAATAGGGGTCTTTCTCGGCGGAATGGTTGCCGGAGTTTGGATCGGCAATCTGGCGTATCTGGTCTTGCTTCTCAAAGACCGGAGCGGATTTCGATTGGATTTTAGGTTTCGACGGGAGATTGCTGGGATTTTTGTTGGCGCCCTGGTGAACAGTGGGAACAACGTACCGACAAACGTTGCTCTTTTAGTCGAACGCGGTGTGGCTACTTTTTTTGGACCAGGGGCATTGAGCGCGATTAATTTGGCCCGAACCTGCCTGAATCTCGTCAGTGCTCCAGCGGCCGCGGCGGCGAACTCCACCTTCGTCGAGGCTCTGATGCTTCCTGCCGCTCCAAGCGAGCGAGAAGTCGGGCGGCGCCGTGCCGGGATGCTATACGGTCCGCTGTTCATTTCTAGCCCCATTCTGGCGCTGCTGACGGTTGACAGTCTCTTGGTGGTCGCGTTTCTCTTCGAGCACGGCCATGCCGGTGTTGCCAATGCGGGTCTTGTCGCACGCATTCTGCTTATCTTGGTAGCCAGCTTTCCCTTCCAAATATGTAGCACTGGCCTTCTTCGGATGTACCAGGCAGCATATTTGGACAAGTGGTATCTCACCGTACTGAGCCTCGGCACGGTGATGTACGCTGCCGCCGCGATCGGGATAGGACGTATTTGGGGAGTGGAGGGGTTGGCAGGTGTTTATTCCGTATCGTTCGATTTGATCACGGTGACGCTTGTCGTGATTGCGGTTCATCGCTTGGGGCGTGATGTAATCGCGTTACCGTGGCTGCGATGGTTCGGGGCGGCGTCCTGTAGCCTAGTGCTGCTATTCGTACGTGGCTTACTGCCGTCGCTTCGCAGCCCGTTTGCAGAATTGCTGCTCGATGGCAGTGTTGCTATCACGGCATATCTTGGGGCAGGCTGGGTGTTCAACCTGCCGGGAGTGCGAGCGACAATGGCACAGGCGGTGCGTTGGTCCGTTTCACGCGTCGCAGCCAAGTCGGTGCGGTGAATGGGATGAAGTCGACTGCTTTTGGAACTATACGCGTTCTCAACTGCCTGCACCGGTCGACTCCCGGGGGTGGTCAGCAGCGAGTTCTGGAGGTAGGCCAAGCTCTCTTGGAAAAGGGAGTCGAAACGTGCGTTGTGTTTCCAGACGACGACGAATCGCGATACGAAGATATGCTTCGTCAGCGGAGATTTCCTTACGTCCGAATCAGATTGCCGCAGATTCGGGCCGCTAGGCGGCTCGGCAGCAACATCGTCTTTCTCGTGGGTTTGCCATTTCAGGTTGCCCGATTGGTGGAATTGATCCGCAAGCTGCAGAGTCATGTGGTTCACGTAAATGGCGCCACAAATGTGGGTCCTGTCCTTGCGGCGCTTATCACGAGGCGACCAGTGATTTGGCACTGGAACGACACCTTGACGCCTCGGTGGTTTGTGAATTGCGTCAAATGGCTGGTGAATGCACCGCGTGTGCGGTTAGCTGTGGCTAGTCACGCCATTCTGGATGCTTACCGCCTTGGGCGTTTCCGGGATCGATTTGTTGGCGTGCTTCCGCCACCTGTGTTGTTTTCCGAGGCGACTATGACCGGCGCGCCCGAAAGCGATCCGCTTGGCGGATGCCCGCGCAGTGTTCCAGTGCTTGGTTATGTCAGCAATCTGCTTGCCGCAAAAGGCGCTATGGAATTCGTTGAAGTGGTAGCTATGCTGCGAGCCGAAGGTTTGCCGGTAATCGGGGTTATGGCGGGAGGCGTATTTTCTGGACACGAACACTTCGCGGAGACAGTGCGGCGACGCGCTGAACGGGAACGCGGTGCAGTGCGGCTGCTCGGGCATCGTAGAGATGTTGGGGAGTTAATGGGGCGATTTGACGCACTGCTCTTCCCGTCTCATACCGAGGCGGCGCCTATCGTGGTTCTTCAGGCATTGGCGCGAGGACTTCCGATAGTCTCGACTCCGGTCGGCAACGTTGTTGAATTACTCGATGGCCTCGACATGCCGGTTGTCCCGGTTGGCAACATCGGCGCGATGGCGGCGGGAGTGCGCAAAGTTCTCGGCATGTCGTCGGCGGATCGCGCTGCCTACGCCGCGAAGGCACGACGGCGGATCGAAGAGGGGTATTCTTTGGCAGCTGTCGCCGAGCGGCACCTGGCAATATACCGGGCGGCGTTGGGCAAGGCTGAGTAAGGTGTAACCTTGAGTGGAGAAATGGAATGAATGCGCGGTGTTCGCCTGACTTGATGACGGCGATGGGATTGCGGCTCTGGATGCGCAGGTAAGCAAGACAATATGTGCGGAATTGCGGGTTATTATCGCTGCGACGGAGGCATAGGTTTCGACCTTGCCCCAATGATCAGCGCGCAGGCGCACCGTGGACCGGATGATTGGGGAACGTACGCCGATGGTCCTGTGGGGCTTGGTCATCGTCGGCTGTCGATCCTCGACCTCAGTCCGCTCGGGCATCAACCCATGGCCTCCGCGGATGGTCGGCTGGTGATTGTCTTCAACGGTGAGATCTTCAATTATCTGGAACTTCGGGCGGAACTTACGGCACGCGGGCATTCTTTTCGCACTAGAACGGACACTGAGGTCATTCTCGCAGCTTATGCGGAATGGGGTCGTGACTGTCTGCACCGATTCAACGGGATGTGGGCGTTCGCGTTATGGGATGCCAGAACGGGCGAGCTGTTTTGTTCGCGAGATCGCTTTGGTGTGAAGCCGTTTTTCTACCTGCAGCGTGGCGGACTGTTTGCCTTTGCCTCTGAACCCAAGGGAATCCTTGCTGTGCTGCCGGAGGAGCGAGCTCCCGACCTTGAGTACCTGTGTCGCTACTTTACCTATGGTATCGTTCACGACGGGGAGAGAACGTTTTATCGCAACATCCGGCAGCTTCCGGCCGGTCATAACCTGGTGGTTGGCAGAGGCGGGCTTAAATGCTGGCGATACTGGGACTACCCGAAACAGGATCCGGCGATATTGTCAGCACCAGCAGGTGAGTTGACTGAACGCTTTCGCGAACTCTTCCTTGATGCAGTAAAGCTGCGGGCGCGCTCTGACGTTGAGGTTGGGACGACAGTGAGCGGAGGCCTGGACTCCTCTGCGATAGTGGCGGCGTTTCGCTGCATGTTTCCTGAGCAACGGCACCGCAGCTATTCAGCGGTTTTTACCGGCGAGGGCTATGATGAGACTGAATACATCGACGCGGTGGTGGATCATTATCGCCTGACTGGGCATAAAATTGAACAATCGGCTGAGGAATTGGAGTCCGATGTGGCGCGGCTTGTGCGGCACTTGGACGGGCCGTTGATTTCTCCGGCGATTATTCCTCTCGACCGGGTCCTGCGGAGGGCGCGTGCTGATGGAATCACTGTGCTTTACGACGGTCAGGGTGCCGACGAGATGCTGGCTGGTTACGATAATCAGTTCTATCCACCCTATCTGCATAGTCTTCTCAAACGTGCTGTGATCCATCCAGCATATGGGGTTATGCAATTGCGTCGGGCGTTGACAGGAATGACAACGATGCGGGCGCAGTGGCTGACTCGATATCTTGTGCCATCCAGCCACAAGATTTATCGACGGGCGATTTCGACTCAGCAAGTATTGACCCCGGAGTTTCGAGTGCTGGGAGGAGAGCGCCCTTCCTGGCACCGGCATTATGCCGACCCGTTGGCAGATAGCCTTTGCCAAGCGCACGCTCAGTCTATCCTTCCCGGTCTTCTGCATTACGGTGATGCCGTAAGCATGGCTAACTCAGTGGAGTACCGGCTGCCGTTCATGGACTATCGTCTAGTTGAGTTCACTTTCTCGCTGCCGGTAGAGCAGAAGGTGGCTGGGCGTTGGACGAAGGCGATTCTGCGAAATGCAACTGAGGGATTGTTAATCGACAAGGTTCGCTGCCGAAGATGGAAGAACGGTTTTAGCACACCGATCCGAGAGTGGTTGCTGCAGTCTCCCGATCTGCTTGAGCGCACGGTCCATTCTTCTTCGTTTGCGAACCGAGGCATTTTTGATTCCGGCCAAGTTCGCGGCTTAATCTCTCGCCTTGCTGACCCCGCGAGTGGGGGCAAGCTAGCGAACCACTTCTTGCGATGGGTGACGACGGAACTGTGGTTTCAGGAATGCATTGATGCCAAGAACTGAGATTGCCAGGGCCCTTCGCATCGTTCTTTACGGTATCAACCATTCCCCAGAGCCGATTGGCATCGGCAAGTACACGGGCGAACTGGCCGCTTGGCTTGCGGGGCGCGGCCATCGGGTCAAGGTCGTAACCGCGCCGCCATACTACCCACAGTGGCAAGTTCTGTCGGGTTACCGTCGCCGATGGTATTCAATCGATCAGCTGGATGGCGTCGACGTTCTCCGCTGCCCGCTATATGTGCCGACGAACGCCGGGGGATGCAAGCGGATTCTTCACTTAGCAAGTTTTGCAGCAACCAGTGGCCCTGCCGTAATGTGCCGGGCGCTTGGGGGCACTGACGTGGTGATGACCGTTGCTCCCACATTCCTATGCGCTCCCCTTGGGTTGTTGGCGGCTCGGCTCGCTGGCGCAAAGGCGTGGTTGCATATCCAGGATTTTGAAATTGATATCGCACTCAATTCGTTCCTACGCCCGGGGAAACATGCGCGAGGGATTGCGCTCGGTTTAGAGTCGGCCGTACTTCGGCGCTTTGACCGGGTTTCGGCGATCACACCACGAATGGTCGACTTGGCTGTGGAGAAAGGAGTCGCTGCGAAAAAAAGCGTTTTGTTGCGCAACTGGGTAGATACCCGACAAATTTTTCCGCTACCCCATCCCAGTCCGCTGCACAAGGAACTTGGCGACGGGCGGACTATTGCGCTTTATTCAGGTAACTTCGGCACCAAACAGGGGTTAGAAGACGTAGTCGAGGCCGCACGATTGCTCGTTGCCCGCCAGGATATCGCATTCGTTTTGTGCGGAGACGGGGTTGGGCGCGACGCTCTACTTGCGCATGCGAAGGGTCTGCCCAATCTGCGGGTGCGGGAACTGCTGCCACTAGATCAGCTCAATTCCTTGCTCAACGCAGCCGACATCCACCTTCTGCCTCAGCGGGCACAGTATGCAGATCTCGTCATGCCGTCTAAGCTACTGGGCATTCTCGCCAGCGGTCGCCCCGTCGTGGCATCGGCGCGGCCCGGTACGCAGCTTGCGAAGGTGGCTGAGACTTGCGGGCTCGCCATCGAACCGGAGCGGCCGGTCGAAATCGCCAAAGCGGTTGTACGCTTGGCCGATGACCCGGATCTTCGCCGGCGCTTAGGCGCCGCCGCGCGCGAATATGCCGAACGCAATCTGGATCGCGACGGAATCCTTTCAGAATTCGAGACCGCATTGTATGCGGTTTCTGGGGACTGAAGATTGAATGAATCAGATACGAAGACAGGTACGTGGAAAGGTCTTAGGAAATGATTACACAAACTCATAGTCAGACAGCGGAATCCGCCCAGTACACAGAGGTTGTGCCAGTCTTTGGTCTCATTAGTACCGTGTGGCATCGGCGGCGGTTAGTCAGCATCGTAACGGGATTAACGCTAATTGCTTCGCTGCTGCTGCTTCTGATATTGCCACCGTCATACGACGCACGAATGGTGGTTGCTCCCGTCGCCGCGAAGCACAACCTGTCAACAAAACTTGGTGGCCTATCGTCGCTCACTTCGGCCTTGGGGGTCAATTTGAGCGGCAGCAACGACAATTTCGAGAAATTCAGGCTTTTATTGACTTCTAGCATTGTTGCGCGACGGCTGGAGCAACAGCATCGCAATGAGGTGCTGAGCGCGATGTTTCCCAATCAATGGGATAGCGCATCCGGACGCTGGGTGGAACCAGATGGTCTGCGAGCAACTGTTGGGCGCGATCTGCGGCTCGTCTTCGGATTGCCTGGCTGGGCGCCCCCAAATGCCAATTCCATGGCGATGTGGCTAAAGAAGCGCGTTCATGTCAACTCCGTTCCGGAAAGCGACCTTATCGAGGTGACCTTTTCGGGGCGCAATCCGCGATTTGCACGAAATCTGCTCGCTTGGCTATATAGCGCAGCGGACGAACAGCTCCGGGATGCGACACTTGCTTCTGCCAAACAGGAACTTACTTACGTAAATCGAAAATTGAAAGAGGAGACCGTTCTGGAAGATCGCGAGGCGCTTGTTGGTGTGTTATTCCAACTGGAGCAGAAGATCATCATGGCGCACGCAACTGGAGCGTATGCCGCCATGCTAGTGGACGGCCCTTCAGTTTCCAATTTGCCGGACAGCCCAAAGCCAATATGGTTCATTGTGTTTGGGATCCTATTTGGGCTTATGTTTGGTTCGATCACCGCAGTAATCGCGGATGCCAGCAAGGCCCGCCGGGCCTGAGGGAGAAGTTGGAGATGGATCCGAAGTCCTGGGATGACGCGTCATGGCAGCAGCAACGTCAGGACCTGTCTGCGCGACCGTGCAAGAGTCCTGCGCGTTTGGCGGTCATAATGAAACCACGGGGGCTCTCTCTCGGCGAGAAAGTTGAAGTCGCAAACTCTCTGTTCGAATCTGTAATCTGTTTTCGCCAATAGCCATGATTACGCTGGCCGTCACTGTCATCGTCTTGGCTCTTATGTCGTTCCTCAGTTACGGATTTGTGCTGAGTAAGGTTCTGTGCGTATTTCTGGGGCTCGTGATGTTGCTGGGCGCAGTGACAATGCCGAAAGACCGCGGAACCGGGATATTCAATCCTTGGACCATTTTCATCCTTTCATTCGTTCAGTACTACGTGCTCGGGCCATTCGAGACTGTGTATCTCTATGATGCCATGCACTATGCGACGATAATTTATGGGCACTTGCGCCCTATCCCGTCGGATGACCTGATCCTTTCGCGGGCAATTCTTGTAAGCCTCGTGGGATTGATCTTCGCCTGGGCCGGATACCAGGTTTATTTGCTCGACTCTCGCCGGCGACCGGCGGGGACTCAGGCGCATTGGGTTATTGATCCGCCGCGCTTGAAACGCGTTGCGCTGGTGTGCTTTGGGGTAGGGCTATTGTCCTACGCGCTGTTTTTTGCCAAGGTTGGTTTTGTCACCTACCTTACAACGCCGAGAGGAATGCGCCATTTTCTGTACGCGAAGGCAGAAGGGTATGGTTTCTTCGCCGACTTTGTTGCGTCTGCTTTCGTTCTGACGTCGGTCTACCTGCTGGAGAAATACTCGGAGCGCGAAAGTAGGGCTCTTGTCCCGATTCTGGCAATGCTGATTCCGTATGCGTATTTTCAGATGGCGATGTTCTCTGGGTCGCGGATCACGATCGTGCGACCGGTGCTCATCGTAGTGTTTTACTACATGCTTTCGCGCGGACGGACGCGGCTAACCTTCAGGCTAGCACTGTTGGGCGTTGTAATGTTGGTGTTCGTCGTTATCGGAGGCGTGTTCCGGTCTTATCTCGGTGTACCGCACGCTGGTGAGCTGGCGATAAGGTTGATGAAGCAGGGATTGAGGCACCCAAAGGAGTGGTACGGATTTGTAACCCAATCGATGGATTACGTTCAATGTTATGACATTCTGCTCTTATTAACTAACCGAGCCTACCCACTCGGATATGGTGCCACCTATCTTAAGTTTCTATATCAGTTCATTCCTCGCAGCATTTGGCATAGCAAGCCGCAGAACGTCACTATCGTGATGTCACAACTCTTTCGGCCGGCACAAATGTCCAAGGGCGTCACCTACAGTCCAGCCTTACTCGGCGAGATGTATTATAATTTTGGAATGCCTGGTGTTGTGGTCGGATGTTTCCTGGTTGGCATCGGGTTGGGATGGATGTATCGCCTGGGGCGTGACCGGCAGGGTAGTGCGCCGCTCAGGTTCCTGTACGTCATTCTTCTTGTTTGCATTATCGAGCAGGGACGGGGGGCATTCTATAACATCTCCATGACCTACATCGTGTTCTACGTGATACCGCTGTTGTTTGTGTCCCGTCGCAAGGGAATCGGGGTCGATCCTGCTGAAGCGGCTAATACTTTACCGCCATTACATGTAGTAGAGGGGGCGCGTTAAGGTCGTTTGTTTATGGGGCAACAGGCGATTATTTTCGGAGGGACGGGATACATTGGAGTGCGATTGTCTCAGTACCTGCGCGATCGGGGTTGGGACCGAGTGCTTCTAGCAGATATCAAGCCTCCATGCGGGCCTCTTCCGTCTGGCGTGAAGTATGTTTTCTGCGATGTCAGGCGCCCGATAGGCGAGCAAATCGAAGCGCATCAAGCGGATTGGTTGTTCAATTTCGCCGCTGTTCACCGGGAGCCAGGCCACGCGTTCCGGGAGTACTTCGATACCAATCTGCCGGGCGCGCGCAATGTTTGTGCATATGCGGAGCTGATCGATTGCCCGAACATTGTGTTCACGAGCAGCATCGCTGTATACGGGGAGATTGGAAGTCCGACCGATGAGTCCATGCGCCCGTACCCAGATACCGGTTACGGTATCTCGAAACTCTGCGCCGAATTTGTTCACGAAAGCTGGTGGGCTGGGAATTCGGCGCGGCGCTTGGTGATTGTACGGCCTGGGGTGGTCTACGGTCCGGGTGATCCGGGGAATATTCTGAGGATGATACGAGCCATCCAGAGAGGGATATTCGTGGTGCCGGGAGACGGCTCAGTGCGCAAAAGTTATGCGTATATTTATGGGCTTCTTGATAGCATCGGATTCGTGATGGCCAGGCATGAACGGTGCCTCTGTTACAACTATGTTGAAAGGGAAACGGAGCCGCTGTCTTTCCTTGTGCGCAGCGTTGTCTCGGAACTCGGCATTCGGCGGCCAGTGCTGCGCATACCGAAGAGCTTGCTGATTACTGTCGCGCGGGTGGCGCAATTAGCGACGGCTGGGCGAAGCCCGATTCACCCTGTGAGGGTACGTAAGGCGGCGCAATCGACTCACATCGTACCGGCTGAGTTGAATCGCCTCGGCTTTGAGTTCCGCTACGACTTCG
>CAZWSD010000050.1:0-13234 GCA_964636535.1 uncultured Acidobacterium sp.
GCACCACAAACGGCAGTCCCATCTGCTGGTGGAAGGCCTTCAGCCCCTTCGGAAAAAACTTCTTATCCGCGCGGTAGACGAGCTCCCCATTTTCAGGCTCCCCTGTCGGGCTGAACCCCTTGCCCTTCGGATACCACCAGCTATCCAGCTGCATGTATGCCAGCGGAACGCCAAGCTGACTGTACTTGTCGCGCACCGCCAACAGCGTGCCTTCATAGCCCAGCTTTTTATCAAACCGGTAGTAGTAATACGCAAAATGATCCGTCCAGTAGCCGAACTTGTCGAGCACCACATCGGCGTCATTGGCAACCGGGTGCTTGCCGTTCATCTCCTGTAGTGCCCTTCCCCACGCATCCAGCGTCGACGTGATTCCCTTGCCCAGCACCAGCACCGTGCCATGCTCAAAGCCCTTCGGAAGCGTCTCGATCTTCGCGTCGAGTCCGCCCGCCTTCACGCCGTCCGGTCCCGTCGTCATATCCGCAATCAGAAAATGATCCGCCGGCGACAGAACCATCGCCTGCCGCTGCCGGTCAAAAAGCACCCATGGACCCTCCCCGCCCAGATGCCCAAACTCATACTTCGCAAATGTGTTCACTGCGTAGCTGAACTCCATCAATCCCGGCGGCAGCGCCCCGAATACCGGAAAGACATCCGCATTCTTCCCCGCCACCAGCCGCTTATCGCGAAACAGCACCACCGGCGCATCCTCATACACACGGATCTCAGCCAACTGCGACTTTGTCCGCGCATCCACCTCTTGCCACGCGCCCAGTCCATCCGTTCCCGCTCGCTTGCGAATCGACTCCGGCCTTTCGCTCAGCTCTCCATCCAGCACCCATCGCCTGTCCCGACAGCGAATCTGGTATGCGCCGCTCGGCAAAAACGCCGCCTGCGCTACGGAATTCTCCACTCTCGCCACCTGCGCCAAGGCTGGCATCGCGCCCGCCACACAGGCAACCGCTAGCGCGGCACACACCCCGCCGCAAACTCCGGCAAGACTCTGGTAAACAGGACGAATCCATCTTTGCATCGAAAATCGCCGCATTTTCTCGCCGCCGATAGACTATATGATTCAGCCCCTCGGATGCGAAGACAAATCGGCCGATTCTCTCGTTCAGGATCATTTCGCACGACCACGCATCTGCCGCGCCGCCATCCCAACTCAGGCTATCGTCTTGAATCCCGCCAGTTGCAAACCGGCTGTTGCCTCGGGATTCTGCATGAAGGTGGACCACACATATCCGCTCCGCTGGTTCTCGGCCATCAGCATCATGATGCCCTGGTCAATTCCCAGCGAGTCCGCGTCGTACCAGCCCGTCAATGGATTGAATGCATCCACAAATCCGTACACTTGCCACGCATTCGGATAATTCCGCTTCATCGTATGCAGCACCGTCATGCAGTCCGTGAAAGCAAACACCACCGAACCACCCGCGGCGCATGGAACCACGGTGCCGTCGATCGGCCCCGTCGTCGGAGGACCGCCCCACGAGACATATCCGTTCACTGAATCCGATGGGGTGATACCCCACAGCTCCGCGCTGTAATCGGAGAATTGAGGCGCCAGCGAAACGCAAAACAGCTCATGCGCCTTCGTAGCATCCACCGAGTTCTGGAAGTAATTCGCATAGGCGTCCTGCTTGTTCCTGAAGTCGAACCACGCCTGGGAATACTGATGAATCATCAGCGTCGGCGCTCCCGCGATGTACGTAATCCCCTGGTACGTAATTGTAGGACGCGAGAATGCATCCCAGGAACTCGCAGGTATCGCATGCGTCGGCGAAGCCATCGCCAGCAGGTACAGCATCATCTCCTCGTCGTACGTATTCCACCGGTATTGCAGGAATCCTGACTCGGGCAGCCATCCCATCGAGAGCGTCGTGCCGCCATCCATCATCCACGGCCAATTCACCCGTTCATAAATCTGCGTCGCCAGCGACACAATCTGCGTGTTGCTGCTGAAATGCTGCTGGCACGTCAAAATCCCGCACAGCAGGATAGCCGTATCGATCGACGAAACCTCCGAGGTCCCTGCGCGCGCCCCCGTCCCCATGTCCACAAAGTGATAAAAGAAGCCATTCTCATTCGGCATCGTGTTGTAGAGAAATGTGAGCGTCGCCAGTACTCGGCTCTCAATCTGCTGCGTCGGCGCATAGCCGCGCAGATCCCCTATGCACAGCCCCGTCAAGCCGAAGCCCGTCGAGGCAATGCTTGCAAGCGTGCTCGTATCGCCTCCCGCGGCCAGCGCGCGGTCTTTGATCAGTCCCGTGTTCTGATCCGCCTCGTTATAGAAAAACTCGAATGCCCCGCGTTCGATCGCGTCCAAAAGCTGATCGTCCGTCAAACCCGAGCCGCTGCCGGAACTGCCGCCGCCCGTTCCGGAACCAGCTGACGATCCGCCGCCGCAACCCGCCAATCCCCATCCGGCGAAAGGAGCCACCATCGCGCCCCGACCCAGCAGCGCAAGCATCTCCCTGCGGCTGTACCGCCGCGGCCCTGCACCGTGTTGCATCGTCCTTATCAATCGGCGCGCGTCATCCATCACGCAAAACTCCGCGCATCCCGGCTTCCGGGACAACGTAAACTCTTTGCGTCTGCCCTCAGTTTCTACCACTCCTCAAATATCCGCAAAGTCCGCTTAGCCAATGCGCGGAGTCCCCGCTGCCGGTGTTCCCTTGCCGCTTCATCACCAGCCCGCGGCACAGCTCCACCAGATCCTCCGGACAATCAATCCAAGCACTGCAGTCTGGTTGTGCGACCTGCCGGGCGCACCAGTAAAAGGGGCGGCGCTGCGCGGCCCTCCTTCCGCGCCTCAATTTGGAACGTTATATGTGCCCGGCCATCGCTTGCCGACGGGACGTCACCACCCGCGCAATCACGCTGATGATCAGCACAAACAGCGTCACAAAGAACGCCGCGGCATAAGCCAGCTGATGCATCGAAGTCTGCGGCTCCGTGATGAACGCCCAGATCGCATAGGTGAGGTACCCCACCGGCTCCTTCGTCAATTGCCCCGTCCAAAGGAAGCTCGACCAACCGGCCGTGTACAACAGTGGCGCGGTTTCGCCCACTGAGATCGCCAGCGCCAGCAGCACGCCCGTCATGATCGTCGGTGTCGCCATCGGCAGGCAAATCCGCATAATCACCGTGCCCGGCGTGCAGCCCAGTCCGAACCCTGCTTCGCGCAGAGTACGCGGCACCTGCCGGAATGCTACTTCGCTGGTGCGCGTAATGTATGGCAGCGAAATGATCGCCAATGCTATGCTGCCTGCGGCCACTGAAAATCCCCACCCCAGCGTTGCCACCATCGTCACATAGCCAAAGTAGCCCACCACGATCGAAGGCACTCCTACAAGCACATCCGACATGAATCGCAGCACCGGCGTCAGCCAGCCACCGTCGTACTCCGAAAGATAAATGCCAGCGGCGATTCCCGGCGGGACTGAAAGAACGATGCCGCCCACGGCCAATAGCAACGTGCCTTCAATCGCATTCAGCAGCCCGCCGCCCACGCCAATCTGGATGTGCGTCAGCACCATCAGGTTCATGGCGCCTGCGCCACGCACAAACACCATCTTCAATATCCACACCATTGCACTGCCCAGCATCAGAAAGGTCAGTGCGCAAAGCCCCCACCCGGCAAGGTTAAATATCTTTCGCTGCACCAGCCGAAAAATCGATGGCCGGTTGATTGCGGTGCGAACATCCATTGCGCTTACGCCCATCCGCCGCCCCCCATGCGCTGGTAGCCGCTGAAATACAGCATCAACCGCGCTGCGCCATTCACAATCACCGAGATCACGCACAGCACCAGCGCCACCTCCGCCAGCGACCGCACAGCCATGCCCGTCGGATCCTCCAGAGCGCTGTCCAGTTGCGAACCGATAAATGCAGCCATGGTCGTAATCGGCGCATATATGTTATTCGGCAGATAATTCAAGGCGCCCCCGCCGATCATCATCACCGCCATCGTCTCGCCAAGCGCCCGACCTGTCGCCAGGATACCTGAGGCAATCAGCACCCGCCGCGTCGAGGGTAAAATCACCGACCACATCGTCTCAAAACGCGTAGCGCCCAGCGCCAGCGCCGCCTCCCTTAACCCGCGCGGCTGGTTCACCAGCGCATCGCGCATCGTCGAGGTGATCAGCGGCACAATCATCAGCGTCAAAATCAACCCTGACGTCAGCAACCCGTACCCGCTGCCCGTGTCGCCCGCGAAAAATGGAATGAAGCCCAGGTGTTTGGCCATCCATGGAAACACGTGGTTGCTCAGCAGCGGGATCACCGCGACATAACCCCAAAGCCCGTACACAACGCTCGGGACCGCCGCCAGCAGTTCCACAAAAAAAGATAACCAGGGCCGCAGTACCGCCGGAACTCCATCCGCCAGGAAAATTGCCGATCCCACGCCCAGCGGCACCGCCAGCACTACTGCAATCAGAGTACTCAGCAGCGTCGCCACAATCAAAAACAAGATGCCAAATTGCGCACCCGGCATAATCAGGTACCCGTGATGCATCACCGGGTTTCCATACAAATTGCCCAGGTTCCAGTCGTTCTTCACAATGAATGAGAAGCCGTTGAACTTCACCGCCGGCCACGAATACACGCCGAGAAAGACCACAATCCCGATCAGTGTTAGCCCGATGATGCTGGCAATCGGAGCAAGGATGTTCTTAAAAGACACGCTGAAGCTCCAGTCGAGAGGAGAGCAAGGGACAATGACAGAGATGAGAATTCGCGCTGCTATTTTGTAACTGAAAATGATCTAATGTATTCAAATCTGTAACCCTAACGCTTTCTTTTCCATGGGGGCGTCGAAGCTACAAACCCTCGCCGGGGCTGGAGCCGCCGGCGAGGGGAAACCAGGGAACAGGCTCACACTGTCCAGCTTACTGGATCTGGTTGATCTGGGCCTGGCTCAATTTCACGACCGAAGGTGGTAGGGGCGCGAAGTGTACTTGATTCAGGTACTTCGGAGCGTTGCCGCCATCACCACGAATGGCCCAGGAGAAGAACTCGCGCATCGCTGCGGCCAGTTCGGCAGATGGCTGGTTCTTGCTCACGATGGCATATTCGTAGTTGATGATCGGATAGGAGTCAGGACCCGGCGCAAAGATCAGACTCACTGCCTCATTTTCCGGCGTTTTGGGAACCATCTGCGCCGCTGCCGAGGAAACGGTGCGCGGAGTCAGCATCACAAACTTGCCGGCCCGGTTTTCCAGCGCTGCCGTACCCATGTGGTGCTGGTCGATTGCCTGGCGGTAGCTGACACCGATGTAGGCAATTGAGTAGGGCGAGCCCGTCAGAGCTGTCACCATACCCGGGTTGCCTTCCGCGCCAAGCCCACCCGAAACCGCCGGCCAACTGATCGACGTTCCGTACGCTATCGAGTTCGCCCAGGTTGGCGTGCTAAATGAAAGATACTGCGTGAAGATGAAGGTGTCACCGCTGCCGTCAGTCCGGTGAATCGGAATAATTGTGTGATTGGGCAATTTAACACCGGGGTTGATCTGCGCGATTTGCGGGTCGTTCCAATTTCTGATCTTGCCTGAGTAAATACCCGCAAGCACTGGACCGCTCAGCTTCAGGTGTTGGTTGTTCAGCCCGGGCAGATTGAAGTTAACCATCTGCGACGAGATGGCCAGCGGGATGTTCATCATGTTTGAGTGCATGTGCATCTGCGCCGGGCTCAGATACGCGTCCGACGCGCCGATCTGCGCAATTCCGGCGATGGACTGTGAAATGCCCGTGCCGCTTCCCGTTGACTGCGTTGTGATCTTCACGTTCGGGTGCAAGTGCGCGTAGGCTGGTACCCACAGGTTGAACAACGGATAGAGTAGGCTGGATCCGGTCTCCAGAAGCTTGACTTGCGAAGCGGCAAATGCCGTGGTCGCACTTGCAACTGCCAATGCCAGTGCCAGAACTGCACCCTTGCGATACGAGCGACTATTTTTCTTCTCTACCGATTTCCGGTTGAATGTCATTGATTTCCCTCCTGGGGAGTCTTGCTTGCTAATTTGCCCGACTGCTGCGGACTGACAACACAAGGCGTAGCGATCAGCTACCCTCCCGGACCCGGGAGCGAATTCAGAATACGCGAGGATTCGCCCAGAATATGCCCGCCGCCCAAGATTTCACGAAACGTTAAAACTCAGACCTCCTTGGATCCGGAAATGGCGCGTTTTCAGTGATTTTTGCCACATTTTGGAGCACCAATACGCGCCTTGGGACAGGCTTTCAGCTCCCCTTCGCACGCGTCTACCCGTGCGTACTTCTGTAACTGCTTCAGGAGCGAATCGTCCTTGCGAATGCCGCCACCTGTTGTTCGTCAGAATTCCACTGAGCTCTCAGACGCGGTCCCTCGCCGTACTTCGATCCGGTCAGCTCAGTTGCACCGTCCGCCCCGGCACGACAATCGCCTCATCCCCGTGATGGCTGTCACTTCTCACGTCGGGGCAGGCGCGTATCGTAGATCGGTTTTAGAGCGTGTCGCCCAGCTTTCCGGCGCCTCTATCGCACCGGCCCTCCCAGGGAGGATTATCGAGATGTCCTGGAAAGACGATTTCCGCAGCAAATGCATGACCGCATCTCAAGCCCTCCAGATACTACCCTCTGGTGGGCGTGTCTGGGTTCAATCGGGCGTCGGCACACCTTCCACGCTCGTCAATGCGATGGTGGCCCGCGCCCCAGAGCTACGCGATGTCGAGATCGTCCACATGATGACCCTCGGCAGCGCAGACTATACCAAACCAGAATTCGAAGGCAGTTTCCGTCATCGAGGGCTTTTTCTCGGAGCCAACACTCGCAGCGCCGTCGCCGCCGGACGTGCAGACTATACCCCCATCTTCCTCAGCGAAATCGAAGGTCTCTTTGTCAGCGGCGCCCTACCCCTTGACCTGGTGCTGATGCAGGTCTCGACACCAGACGCGCACGGCTTCGTAAGCCTCGGCACCACCGTCGACAGCACCCTCACCGCCTCCCGGTACGCCCGCGCCGTCATTGCCGAAGTCAATGACCAGATGCCCCGCACCCATGGTGACACCTTCATCCACGTCAGCCGCATTACTTCCATCGTAGAAACATCCCGGCCCCTTCTCGAGTTGCACGCCGAAGCATTCACCAACATTCATCTCCGCGTCGCACGCAATGTCGCCTCGCTTATCCCCGATGGAGCCACCCTCCAGACCGGCATCGGCGGCATTCCGGAGGCCGTCCTCACCTGTCTCGACGGCAAACGCGACCTCGGCATCCACACCGAGCTTGTCGGTGACAGTGTCATCGAACTCATGGAGTCCGGCATCATCAACGGCGAACGCAAATCCCTCCACCGCGGCAAGGCCGTCGCGGCCTTCGTTCTCGGCACCCGCCGCCTCTTCGACTTCATTCACGAAAACCCCAGCTTTGAATTTCGCCCCATTTGGTACACCAACGATCCCTTCATCGTCGCGCAAAATGACCGCATGGTCGCCATCAACTCGGCCCTGCAGGTCGATCTCACCGGTCAGGTCTGTTCCGACTCCCTCGGCACCATCCCCTACAGCGGCTTCGGCGGCCAGGTCGACTTTATCCGCGGTGCAGCACGCTCCACGAACGGCATCCCCGTCATCGCGCTGCCCGCGACGGCGCATGGCGGCCAGTTCTCACGCATCGTCCCCACCCTCGAGCCTGGAGCAGGCGTTGTCACCTCGCGCGCCGATGTTCACTATGTAGTTACAGAATTCGGCATCGCCTACCTCCACGGCAAAACCCTACGTGAGCGCGCGGAGGCGCTCATATCCATCGCTGATCCACGCTTCCGCCAGGGGCTCGAAGACTTCGCCATCCACGCCCACTACCTCGACCGCAAATCCGTCACAGCATCCCCTTAGAGAAGTCGGGCCGTATTTGTGCACAAGAATCGCGGCAATCCGCCTTGCCTTTCCTTGTAGAAGGACAGCACCACGCCGGACTGATTCATGATGACAATTTGATTTCCGACTGCGGCTCCACGCGTACCATAGCCAAACCGAGGCAGGTTACGGCCGCCTGTCTCCGCCTCCCGCCGAGAGATTTTCTATCCATCTCCCGCGTCCATGCCAAAATGACCCCATCGCCATCGAGAGAACGAGGAGCGTCGCCGCGACTGCGTCCATCAGGCCCCAGCAGAAAAACATCCCTATGTCACCTCCGCACGGTGTGAACCTTGGGATCCATCTCAGCGAAGAGTCCTCTGTCGACGTCACGGGCGTCAAACGGTGCCTTCGTAATCCAGCCAGTGCTGTCCGGCGATTTAACGGCTCAGAAGGGAGGGAACAATAAATCAGGATGTAAAACTGACGAAGTGCCGCTGAAGCTGTTTGAAGGAATCAGGGAGCTGTCCCTCGGTGGGAAATTCATCCCATGCCCGGCGGCGTGTGCATTTCAGGGGACCCGCAGTGCGAGGTTGCGGATCCCCTCCGAGTGTTCTTCAGCTTAGAACCCAGGCCTCACGGGCATAAGAGCCAGAATGTTCACGGCCACCCAAGCTAGGGCTGCAAGCTGAATTATTTTCCCACCCAGGAAGAAAGTTTTACGCAGTAGCTGATAGTCACCGATGCTCATAGCGGTGGACAGAGACCATTCTTCGCTCCGCTGCGAGATCATGCTGCCCAGCTGGAAAACCGCCCACATCAACAAGATACAGAGAACATGAAACACGGTCTGCATGGAGAGGAACCTCGTTTACAGTACGCTTTTGCGCTGAAGGTATAAACTTCCCACGAGCACGAGGAGCAATTTACGTACCACTACCCGGCAGAATGCGGGCACTGCATGCTCGGAAATAGAACCCGCCTCGACCGGCATTCAACCCGCAAAAAAACCTCTTCCCAGTCCCCATCGCCCATTTAACAGACTCCCTCGGGGCCCGCTCTGTGCCCTTGGATAAAGATGCAACCAATACTTCTCCAAGGTCGCCCCTTCCCCGGGCATGTTGCCGAAGCAGATCCTTCAATATAGTCATACCGAAATTCCAGACATCAGATAAAGCCCATGCTCAAGGCGCCTTTCGCTTCTCCAAGACTCGAGTATATCGCCGTCACTCTAAGTTATTGAATACAAGGCACTAGGCAATCGGTTACCGGGGTAATACCTTTGGCGTTAGGTCCTCACCGAAGTCACGTTTGAACCGTCCCATTGCAGGGTTCCACGTTGGATATCATCCCATCGCGCTGGCCATAGACCGCGCAAGCGGCCCTTACCCAGGCGGCCAGTGCTCAGGAAAACCACTTCAGCATCCGGATCAGCCCCATTGCCGCCGGCTTTGAATGTGCGGAAACATTCTCCCGCGCATGGATCTCGTCCCGCCGCTCCACGTAGTAGCGGTACGCCCGCGTCAGCATCTCGCTGTTAGTCAGCGTCGGCTTCCATCCCAATTGCTGCCGGATCCGCTTCGTATCAAAAACAAAATCCTCGGCAATCATACGGTAGTGGTACGGCCCCAGTGGAGACAAATGAAGGCGATGGGCTAGCCGCATCAGCCCCAGCGTCGGTCCCTTCGGCAGGCTCCGCACCGTTGAACCGCTTCCTGACTCGCGAATCACCACCTCGTAGGTCTCCCGTAACGTCGGCACGTTATCCGAGCCCACGTGGAACAGGTTCACACCCTCGGCCTTCAGCGCCAGCACGCAAGCTTCGGCCAGATCACCGGCATAGATGAACTGGTAGTGGTTACCTCCGTCACCCACCACCCAGACCGTCTTGTTCTCCTGGATAAACTCAAACAGGATGGCCAGCAGCCCCAGCCGCCCGCTCTCAATAATTGTTGGAACCCGCAGCATCGTCACATCCAGCCGGCCCTCGAACTCCCTCAGCACCTTCTCGGCCGCCCACTTGGATTCGCCGTAAATCTCCACCGGATGCGGCGGCTCATCCTCAGCCACCCGATGCCCCAGGTTCTGCGCCCAAAGGCAATTCGTCGAGATAAACACAAACTTCGGCGACCCATGCCGGCACGCCGCTTCGGCCAGCAACCGCGTCGCGTCCACGTTCGACGTCCAGATGTCGTCCCGGTCCACATGCATCCCATGCGCCAGCGCAGCCGCGCAGTGGAAGACCGCCTCAAACCGCCCCTCCCGCATTGTCGCTTCCACCAGCTCGCGGTCGCGCAGATCACCCAGGACGCTCTGCAGCCGTGGATGCCTCCCCGCATCCGGCACGCGGTCATAACTCACCACTTCATAGCCGTCAGCCAGCAGCCGCTGTTTTAACACCCCGCCAAAGAATCCGGCGCCGCCAGTCACCAACGCTTTAGCCATTCCGAGAAAACCACCTTACCTTCCAGATCTTCTCCGCCGACTGGAACAGATACACCGCCAGCACATCGATCAGCGGCTCCATCGGATGCCGGAACCGCGCATGCACGGTAATGAAGTAGTAGGTTAACGGCAGCAACGCAAGCGCCCAGAAAAACACCCACCGCGCCCGAGCGCGTCGTCGCATCGCCAGAGCCAACCCGAACAAGCCTGCAAGACTGGCAAAGGCAAAGTTTATTCCGCGGATCGCATGCGACGACCACGAACCACCGGTCGGTTCCGGCACGCCGGCCCAGTACATAAAAATTCGCTCGCCGGTGAGTTTCCAAAACCGCAACGGATGCTCGGCAATGAAGCATTTGGCCACCTCGCCGTGCCACCGAACATAAGCCAGCTCACCCATCTGTCTGTAAAGCTTCAACTGGCTTGGAGACTCAAACGGCTGATCGTATTCCCGGATCATTCCGGTCGAACCCGGACCATTCCCGTTGAACAGTTCAAATCCGAAATCTGATCGCAGCGGAACGAAGTGGTGAAACACCCGGATGTTCCGATACGTCCACGGCGCCAGACAGGCGATAAAAATCAACGCCGCCATCACGCCATAAACGAGTTGCTTCTTCCACTGCGGTGCTCGCCACAATATCCACAACCCGCATGCCGGCAGAAACAGCTGCAGCGAGGGATTGCTCAACGCAATCAATGCCCACAACACCGCAAACAGCGCCCAGCGCCCCGGCGTCGCATTCGCCGCCACCACTCCCGGCTCGCCGGCGCCGCGCATCTTCAGCGCCAGCGCAAACACCCACGTAAAGAGGAAGCAGGTCAACGTCATCTCCCATATCCACTTCACGTCGTACTGCATCGCCGCCGGATACAAGGCCCAGATCCAGGTGGCCCACACCGCCACCTTGCGGTTAAAGGCACGAACTGAAATCCGCCATACCGCCGGCAGTGTAAATGCACCAAAGAGGCAGTTGATCGCCAACGTTACCCACGCCGCCAGCGGCGTATACACCCCACACACCTTGAACACCCCGGCCAGCAGCCACGGATAAAGCGGCGGCTCCCACGCTGTCGGCCCCGTATGCCCCCAGAACGGGCTGGCATACCCATAGCCCTCCACCAGCGAGCGCGCAATCCGCCCCATCTCGTACCCAAACTCGAAGTGATCCCAGTGCGTCCGCAAATGCCAAGTATGAGCAAACGTCATATAGGCAAGGCGCACAAACAACCCCGCCCAGAAAATTGCCCACGGAAAACGCTCGGCGCTCGAATGAGCAGAAGCCGCGTTCGTTTCGGCAGAGGCAGAAGGTATGGAATCAGACATAGACAGTCGCATTCTAATCAACCCGGAGCTTTGCAGGCCCAACCAGGGGCAAAGCCTCTAAACCGCACCCCCGGCGAGTCTGGAAACCCATCTCACCCGCCAGCTCTTTTCCGCTGACTGGAACAGATAAACACCCAGAATATCGATCAGCGGCTCCATCGGATGCCGGAACCGCGCAGAGACCGCCACCGCGTAGTAAGTCAGCGGCAGCAAGGCAAAAGCCCACAAAAAAAGCCATCGCGCCCGCGCCCTTCGTCGCATCGCCAGCAACAGGCCCAGCAGCCCCACCAGACTCGTGAACTGGAAATTCAGGCTCCGTCCCAATCCCAACCACCATCGGTTACGAGCAGGATCCGTCACTCCCGCCCACCAGAAGAAGACCCGCACCATGCACAATTTCACAAATCGCAGCGGCTTCTCACGGATGAGCTTCATGGCAATTGCCCCCCGCCACTTCGAGTAGTCGTACTCGCCCATCTTTTTGTATAGCCGGAATTGAACCGGCGACTTCGATGGATGGTTGTATTCCATCAACTGCCCGTTGGCTCCGCGCCCGTTGCCCAGGTCCAGTTCCACGCCAAAGTCGGAGCGCAACGGCACAAAATGGCCAAATACCCGGCAATTCCGATACGTCCACGGCGCCAGGCACGCAATAAAAACCGCAGCCGCCATCACCCCATAGCCCAGCTGCTTCTTCCACTCCGGCGATCCCCACAATATCCACAGCCCGCTCGCCGGCAAGAACAGGCACAGCGAGGGATTGCTCAGCGCGATCAACGCCCAAAGCACCGCGAACAGCGCCCACCGTCCCGGGGTGGCATGCGCCGCTGGCTCTGTTTCTGGCTCGCCCGTCCCCCGCATCTTCAGCGTCAGCACCCACACCCACATAAAAATGCAGCAGGTCACTGACATGTCCCACACCCATTTCACGTCGTACTGCATCGCCGCCGGATAAAGCGCCCACAACCATGTCGCCCACACCGCCACGTTGCGGTTTAGGCAGCGCAGCGAAATCCGCCAGATGGCCGGCAGCGTGAACGCTCCAAAAATCGAGTTAACCGCCAGAATGACCCACGCCGAAAGCAACGTGTAAATGCCACAAACCTTGAACACCCCGGCCAAAATCCACGGATACAGCGGAGGCACCCACGCCGTAGGCCCGGTATGCCCCCAGAATGGGCTGGCGTACCCATAACCCTCCACCAGCGAGCGCGCGATTCGGCCCATCTCGTACCCAAACTCGAAGTGATCCCAGTGCGTCCGCAGATGATAGGTATGGGCAAACGTCATATAGGCAAGCCGCACAAAAAGGGCAACCCAGAAAACCACCCATGGGAAACGCTCGGCGATCGAGCCGCCCTCAGGAGCATCTACAGGACGGGTGGCAGGGTTGGCGGAAGCATCAGGCATCGGCTCAGGCATAAACAGTTTCATTCTAATTTGCCCATCCACCTTCCACTGGGCTAGACTAGAGGTTCGGCGCCAGAGCGGGATTTCGTATGCCCGCAATGCCCCGAGTTTAAACCGGATCGCGCGGCCCAACCGAAGCCGCTGCCCACGGTCTGGCTCAGGCACTTCTGGTCTGATATACCCAGGTTTTTTGGAGTGAGTCATGGCTCAGGTTTGCGAA
>CAZWSD010000051.1:0-13052 GCA_964636535.1 uncultured Acidobacterium sp.
GCGCGAGATTCTGCGACAGACCGTCAGCCCTGACCTCGACAGGATTCCGCAAGTCTTCGCTCTGTACAAAGAGGTGCAGGCGCTTTATCAAAAGGGCCTCAAAGTCCCTGACGATGTCACCCTGCTTTGGAGCGACGACAACTGGGGCAATCTACGCCATCTGCCCACCGCGGCGGAACGCCATCGCAGCGGTGGCAACGGCATTTACTATCACCTTGACTATGTGGGCGGACCGAGATCCTATAAGTGGGTCAACACGTATCCCATTACAAAAATCTGGCAACAGATGGACCTCGCCTGGAAGTATGGCGCAACGCGTATTTGGGTCGTCAACGTGGGCGATCTCCAGCCCAAGCTCTTCCCTGCCCAGTTTTTTCTCACCATGGCCTGGAACCCCGCGCAGTTCAATCCAGCCAATTTGAAAAACTACACCCGCCAGTGGGCAGCGGAGAACTTTGGCCCCCGATACGCCGGCCAGATCGCCCACCTTATCTCCGCCTATACAAAATACAACGGCCGCCGTAAACCCGAGCAACTGTCGCCCCACACCTTCAGCCTCGTCCACTTCCAGGAGGCACAGCGCGTTTACCACCACTGGCAGTCGCTCACCAACGAGGCCGAGCATATCAACAGCGAGCTGCCTCCGGCCTATCGAGATGCTTACTTCATTCTCGTGCTCTATCCGGTCAAGGCCTCCGCCATTGTCAATGAGCTCTACATCACCGCGGGAGAGAATCAGCTCTACGCCGCTCAGGGGCGCACCAGCACCAATGCCCTTGCCGAGCGCGCGCGACAACTCTTTGCCGAGGATGCCGCTCTCAGCCGCCAGTACAACCACGGCATTGCAGACGGTAAGTGGGATCACATGATGGACCAGACCCACATCGGTTACACCTACTGGAACCAGCCCCCCGTCAACGCCATGCCCGCAGTCTCTTGGGTGCAGCCGCTCCACGGACCGCACATGGCCGTTGCCGTTCAGGGCAGCCCCTTTGCGGTCAATGGACCTTTCCCTCAACTCGCCTTGCCCACCTTTGACGTCTTCAATCGCCAGACCTTCCGCATCGATGTATTCAATCGCGGCAATCAGGCGTTCACCTTCTCAGCCTCTGCCAATCAACCCTGGATACACCTCAGCCCATCGACGGGAACCGTCGCCGATGGCTCGCATGTTCTCGTCGATATCGATTGGGCGAAAGTCCCCTCAGGACGCAACCATGGCATGATCGCGATTCGCCAGAACAACGGCCACCAGGTCCAGGTTCGGGTCCGCGCCTTCAATCCATCTTTTCCGGCTCCCAACACCTTGCGTGGCTTTGTGGAATCGCGACACTATGTCTCCATCAATGCCGCTCACTTCACCAGCCGCACATCCGTCCATGGAATCCGCTGGCGTAACCTTCCTGGCTATGGTGAAACGCTATCCGCAATGACAGTATTTCCTGTGACCGCCGCGAGCATTCTCCCGCCCAGTCCTGCGCCCACTCTTCATTACCGCATGTACCTGTTCGACAGCGGCAAGTGCAGCGTCACGACCCTCCTTGCGCCTACGCTCCAGTCACTGCCACATCGCGGCGTCCGTTACGCCATTTCGTTCGATGACCAGAAGCCCACCATCGTAAATGCTCTCTCTAATCACTCCTATGCAGCTTGGGCAAAAGCTGTCAGCGATGGTGTACGCAAAGTCACCACGGTCCTGAACGTTCCTTCACCCGGCTACCACACGCTCAACTTCCGGATGATCGATCCGGGCGTGGTTCTTGAAAAACTCATCGTCGCCTTCCCCAACCCGAATGCGCCGCATTTCCCCGGCATGAAAGCGCCCAGCGTTCCCCGCGCGCCTTCCAGTTATCTGGGACCTCCGGAAAGTTACTTCAACCCGGCCAAAATTCGGAAGAAATAATAAGACCTCGCTCAGATGGAGAAAATGCCCTGAATTGAACATAAGACCCGATCCACCGCCGCGGCGCTCTGGCCTACCGGCCCATCGAACGCCGCTCCTGCGCCAGCCCCGCCAATAAATCCGTGGCGCTCCTGTCCGTGGGCAGTTCCACTTGCATCCTCGTCGCCATCTGCGCAGCCAGCTTTGCCGCCAGTGCTTCGCCAGTCGGTACGGGTAGATCCAGCCGCCTCGCTCCAAAGCTCTCAATCACCTCCACGTCCGCAAGTGACAGCCTCGCAATCGCATCCGCCGGTAGCCCTGTCGGTCGGGCCGCCGGTCCCGACGCCACCGAATCCGCCTGCACCGCGGTAAAAGTGCGCGCCCCATTGCCTTCCCACATGACCATCGTCATGTTGCGCTCGTGGATCACCAACGTCCCCGCCACCATATCGCCCAGCCGTTGACACCGCCGAGTGGTGAACAGAAATAGAATCCCCACAAGGTAACAGCCCGGCATTCCATCCACCAGCCGCAGGAGGTTCCGCGCCAGCGCGTCCAAAAGACTGATCGACCGACCGCTCTGCTCAATCACCCTCAACCGGAACAGCCGCTTCCCCGGCGTCTGCCCATTCCAGAAACCCTCAAAAAGCGAAAAGTAGCCCCACTGCACCACAAACAGAATCAGAAAGAAAACCGCTCCAACCCATACCCCGCTCGGCGACGTCGTCTGCGCGGTATGAGTCTGGTTTCCGCTTCCACCCAGCGCATCGTCTATCCACGCCAGCATTAGAATGAACAGCAGAAAGCCCACGGCTTGCAAAAAATAATCGAACAGGCACGCCAGCGAGCGGCTCCCTAATCCTGCAACTGGAAATTCAAGCTGTACCAGCTCCGGGGTATCAATGTTAAGCTGATCGCGAAGTTCCACTGGAAGCTGGCCCATTCTCACCTCAGGCTGCCATGATAACCAACCGTTGGATTCAGACACGTAAAAAATATTGGGACCGTCTCACGGCGCTGCTTGACCGCGCAGCCTCATCCGGCGTGCGCAGCCTTTCCCACAAGGAACTCCGCGAGGTCGCCCTGCTCTACCGACAGATCGCCGGCGATCTGTCCGCCCTCCGCCAGGAACGCACCGCGAAGCCTCTGCAGGCCATGCTCAACACATTGCTGGCCCGCGCCCACAATCTCATCTATTCGCAGCGCAAAACGTCCTTCCTACGCATCTGGCATTTCTTCCGCTGGGATTATCCCGTGCTCTTCAGACGCCTGCTGCCCTACACTCTCGCATCGCTCGCGCTCATGATCGGCGGCGCGCTGCTGGGATCCGCGCTCGCCATCGTGCGCCCGGCGTTCATGAATCACATGCTTGGTCCACAAATGATCGCCACCATCCGCCAGCACAAGATGTGGACCCTCGCCGTCAATTCCATGGCGCCGCAAGCCTCCAGCGCTATCATGACCAACAACCTCAGCGTCACCTTCGCCGCCTTCGCCATGGGCATCACCGCCGGCATCGGCACCATTTACATGATCACCTGGAACGGCATCCTGCTCGGCGTTGTCGCCGTCGCTTGCGCCCAACATCAGATGAGCCTCCAGCTCTGGAGCTTTGTCGCCCCCCACGGCTCCCTCGAACTGCCCTCCATCATCATCGCCGGCGCCGCCGGTCTTCGTCTTGGTGCGGGCCTGCTCTTCCCCGGCATCTACAGCCGCCGACACGCTATCATGCTCGCTGGCTCTGAGTCTGCCCGTCTCGTCTCCGCCGTCATCCCCCTGCTCATCATCGCCGGCACCTTCGAAGGCTTCTTCTCGCCCTCTACCACCATCCCGGTTCCGCTCAAATTTGTAACTGGCGTTGCGCTCTTTTCCCTCCTGCTCACCTGGCTCTTCGCCACCGCGCGCAAACCCCCAGCCACCGCAACTCAAAGCAGCACCGATTCTTTCACCTCAAGGTAGCGATTCAGCGCCGCGGTCGCCAGCCCCGCCGCCGCAGCTTCCACCGTCAGCGCTCCCCGGCTGCGCAGCTCTGCCAGCAACAACTCGCGCCGGTGCAATATCTCCTGCGCCGCAGCCCGCTCGTACATCTGCACGGCGTTCTTCGGCCGTTCCGCCACAAACGCTGCCATCTCCTCATGGACGGGCACGACAAACAACAACAGGTGACGCCGCATCAGTTGGAAAGCTCCGTCCACCACCTCGGGCCGCATCGCTGATTCCGCCAAATCCGTAAACCACAAAATCAGGCTGCGCGTCGGTTGCAGATGTGCCAGCACTGCCGCAGCGGTAAAATGGCTCGCCTCTCCCGGTTCTGTTCGCAACAGTGCGCTCGCATCCAATATCTGCCGAAAGTGGCTCTTGCCCCGTCCCAGCATCACCCGCTGCTGCACGCCTCGCCCATAACCAATCAGGCCCACGCGGTCGCCGGCCAGCAGTGCGGTCTGCCCCACGGCAAGCGCCGCCGCCGCGGTGTAGTCCAGTCGCGTATACTCGCCCGACCGAGCATTGAGCAACCGCCCGGCATCCAGCACCAGCCAAACCGGCTGGCTGCGCTCCACCTGGTGCTGCCTGCAGATCAGCGTCCCGCGCCGCGCTGTCGCTGTCCAGCAGATTTCACGCAGGTCATCGCCCCCTTCGCGGTACTCGCGCAGACTCTCAAACTCCCGGCCCTGTCCGCGCAGCTGATCCTTGCGCCGCCGCATCTCGATCTGCCGGCTCCGCGCCAGAAATAAACTGTCTTCGTCCGCGCAGAGCATCCGCGGAAACACCCTCACCGTCTCTCGCAAATCCGCGTAGGCCCATCGCTCCGCCAGCCCCGCCACGCTCCCATATCGCACGTACACCCGTCCGCATTCATGATCGCCTCGCTCGGCGGGCGTAAATCGGTATCGCAGGCTCAACCACTCCCGCGGCCACGCTACGCCCCGCAGCGCCGCAGGTACTGGCAGCAGCTTCGGCGGCATATCGTCCACCACGGTTAGCCGAAGCGGACGAGAATCCTCCTGCCACACGCCGATCTCCACCGCAGCGCTCTGCCCCAGCGCGGGCGTCGCCAGCCAACTCCGCCTCACCGTGATCAACTCCGGCTTCGGTAGCCGCAACCCATCCAGAATTGCCAGCAGGATCACCACCACGTCCCACGCCAACAGCACCGCCAGAAATCCTCGCCAGAAAAACGCCGCCAACACCCAACCAATGCCGACAAACAGAAGCAGCAGCGTTCGTCGGCTCGCCCCAAAGGCAAACCGCCCTCGTCGCACCGCCGCCGCCTGCTGCGGATCCGGTAGCAGAGAGCTCATGGCCGCTGCGCCCGCTCCACCGCCGGAACCGGAACCGCCGCCAGCACATCCTTCAGCACCAGATCCGCGTCCTGGCCCTCCAGCTCCGCCTCCGGCTTCAGCAGCATCCTATGCCGCAGAACCGGCAGCGCCGCCCGCTTCACATCATCGGGAATCAGAAAATCCCTGCCCTCCACTGCCGCCCACGCCTGCGCCACCAGCATCAGGCTCACTCCCGCGCGAGGACTCGCGCCCAACGCCAGCGTCGGCCACTCGCGCGTACGCCGCGCTACCCCAAGTACATAGTCGAATAGCGCCGGCTCAATCCTCACGCGCCGCACCTCGCGCCTCGCTTCAACCAGCAGTTCCTCCGGCGCTGCCGCCACCTCAACCTCCGCGATGCCCCGCATGTCCGGCAGCTCGTAGTGCCGCTCTAAGACCGCGCGCTCATCCTGCGCTGAAGGGTACCCCGCGCGAATCTTCATCAGGAACCTGTCCAGTTGCGCCTCGGGCAGCGGATACGTCCCCTCAAAATCGATCGGGTTCTGCGTCGCAAACACCGTGAACAGAGGCGAAAGCTCATGGCGCTCGCGGTCAATCGTCACCTGCCGCTCTTCCATGCACTCCAGCAGCGCTGACTGCGTGCGCGGCGGCATGCGGTTGATCTCGTCCACCAGCAGAAAGCTTGAAAACACCGGGCCCCGATGCAGCACAAACTCCTGCGTCCCCATCCGGTAGATATTCGTTCCCAGGATATCGGCGGGCATCAGGTCCGGTGTCGACTGCACCCGCTGAAACTCCAGCCCCAGAACCCGCCCCAGCGTTTTCACAATCAGCGTCTTCGCAATGCCCGGCACGCCCTCAATCAGCGCATGACCACCGCACAGCACCGTGATCAGCATCTCGTCAATCAGCGCCGTCTGCCCCGCTATCACCTTCCCTAGTTCCTGTCTTCCATGCGCCACCAGCGCCGTCGTGGCCTGCAACTTTCGATCGTCGAATGTTGTTTCTTCCAAGGGTCTCGTCCTTCTCTGTTCAGATAAGTTCCTTCTCAGCGTCGTGCAACGCCTGCACCAGGTTCAGCGCATTACGCTCCGTCATCTGCGTCTCTTCCGATGCGCCGGCGCCGGCTTCCACAACCTTCGCAGCCTGCGTCTTTCCCGGATGCCTTCGCAATATCGCCTCCGCAGCCTCCATCCCGGTCGCCCGCGCCGCGATTCCCGTCTTCTTCTCCAGCTTCAGTCTAAAATTCTGATAGGCAACCACTGCGGCTACATTTGCCGCCCCGGCCTTCTGGTACAGCGATCCCAGCGATTGCGCAAACTCCAGCGGCGCCGCCCGCGCCACCACCGGATCGGGCCGCAGCGGCCCGCTGCGACGCGAACAACTCAGCATCAGCAGCATTCCCGCTAGCGCAAACTGCCATCCCACATACGGCAGCACGCTCCCCGCCGTCCACGACAGCAGCGAACGTCCCGCCCCATGCAGAGATTCGTCCCAAATTACCTTCGTTGTGCTTCGCGGACCAATGCTGTCCAGCAAAAGCTCCATATTGTGCGCCTGGGCAATTGTCCCGTTTTCCAGCGGCGACGACGACGCCCACCACACCACCGTCCCCTTGTCCATCGGAAATGTAACCACCACGGGATCATTTCCACAGTTGTAGACGGCTCGCTGCTCCGGACTGGAAATCTTCCAGGCCGCCTCCTCCACCATTCGAACCGGCCCGGCCGAAGCCAGTGCGCTCAATCCCTCCGGTTCTGCATCGCAAGAAACATCAAATGCCTCCTGCCTCAGCGGCAAGTGCGCGCCCCCCAGCAGCATCGCGCCGGAAATTCCCGTCACCAGCACGCGCCCGCCCCGCGACAGTATCTCCTTCACCGGCTTGCTCGCATCCTGTGTCTCATTGAAAAACGGATCCGCAAAGATGTACGTTGTATCCGGCGACGTCCTCCCCGCGATATTCTTCAGCGGCGCCGTGGATCGCTGCACCTCGTATCCCGCGCGCCGCAGCAGCAAATACGCCGCTCGCGCCCCGTAAGCATCGTTCGAATAGGTCGAGGGCACCGTACTCGTATCCCGCTTGGGACCAAGCACCGCCACCACCACAATCAGCGCCACCGAGCAGATGCCGATAAAGAAAAGCAGCAGTCGGTCGCGACCACCTATCCGGCTCATGCCTTCACCAGCCTGTCCAGCAGTTCGCGCGCTTGCTCGTAATCCTCCCGCCCCGCGCGCCGCCCCGCGTACCAGAACACCTCCAGGCGATGCGTCAATCCCGCCAAGTCAGCGTGCATCGGACTTTCCCCCGCTACCAGGCTCAAATACTCACGCGGCGTTCGCGCCGCATCATGCCGCCACAGCCCTCGCGACTCCAGTTGCGCCACCGCCGCCCAATACACGCGATGAATGCTCTCCGGCCAGCGCTCCTCCGCCGCCAGACCTTGCGCTTCTTCCAGCCACGCGACCCACTCCGCTCTCTCCGCGTTCCGTCCGCCATCTCCGCGCTGCAGCCCATCGGGAGCCACGTACCGGCTGCGCACAGCTCGCCTGAACCACCACACCAGCCCGCCGCACGCACCCAGCGTCACCACTCCAATCAGGATTATCCCCGCCCAGTTCGTCTGCGTGCCCGAGCCGCCTGCCGATTCCATTAACCGGTTCAGCCACATCACGAACGCATCCCACAGTCTCGCCCACACGCTCTCCCGCTCCGGCGGCGGAAAATCCCCATCCGTCAGAATCGCATGCAGCGCCTCCCGGTCGCCGCGTACCTCTGCCTTCGAAGCCGCCGGCTGCGCCGGACTGCCAAGCTCATGCAAATCGCGATTCAGCCGCCACGTCGCCGCATTCAGCTCTGGAATCGCCTTCTGTTTTTTTCCTGCCGCGACCAGCGTGTCTCGCAGCCAGCCATAGCGCACCATCCGCGCCCCGTCCGGCAGCGCCACCCGCTCATCCGGCCCGACTTTCCTCGCCTTGCAGGTTGCCACCGATGGCATGTTCTGGCATGCAGCCACCAGCGTCTTCAGTTGTTCCAGATGCGCTCGCAGCTCCGCGGGCGTGCGACTCGCCATCGCCCCGCGCGCGGGCAGCACCATCATCAACAAAAGTAATCCCCAGGCAGATCTCATCCCGTCGCAAGGGGAGCCGAATCTCCCGGCTGAGGCGCGGCAGACGGGGCCGTCAACCCGCCCGCCGTGCGCTGCATCATCAGCTCAATGTCGTAGCCTTCTTTCCGGATCCGCGTATCGATATAAATCAAAGTCAGCCCAACCGTGTAAATTGGCGTTATCACTGCGATCATCACAAGTCCAATCGCAATCTCGTAAATCGCCGCTCCCAGCGGCAGCACTCCATGCGTCTTCGGCAGGTTCAAAAAAAATCCCAAAATTGGAACCATCAGCCCCGTCGCCAAAATCGACTGCAGCACGTATACCACAAGCAGAAGAAGAAAAATCCGCCATCGGAATCCCTTCGACAGCATCACGCTGCGCTTCAGCGACCGGTATGCGCCCAGATCCTCTAGGGCCGAAACCGCCATGCAAAGCGAATACCGGCAAAACAGCCAGATGCACACCGGCACAGAAAACAGCAGCATCACAACCCAGGCAACCACCGCGCCGATGAATTTCGGAGATTCTGCCGTCACAACGTGCCCCCCAAGCATTCCGACCGGGATCGCCAGCAACAGAAACACCAAAATAAACGGCCAGCCCGATAGGAACCACCAACACACCGCCAGCCGAACATACCGGAACCAGCGCGGAAGCACCGCCTGGTAAGCGCTCGCAATTCCCATGCGCCGTCCCTGGTGCAGCTCCATCACCGCACGCGCTACCGCCGCGAACACCACCGACGCCGCTACCAGCACCAGCAGCATCTGCAACAGGCTGCCCACTCCCACCGCTGCATTCACCAGCAGGTTGTTCATCTTCAGCATCTGGGCATATCGAAAACCCAGAATCTCCACCGCGTTCCCAGCCGTCTCCATCAAAGCGGCAACCGTTGCGATCCCCACAAACAGCCCAAACTGCGCGCGATAAAGGCGAAAGGTCCGGTCCAGAATCTCGCCCGTGGAAAGCGGCCTTATTTCGATTTCCATCAGCATCATCCGTGTTGGGGTAGAGTGCGCTCCAGATTAGCACACCCAAAACTCTCTCGCAGCAGCCAATTGCCCCGCACTTCTATCTTCCATCTCAACCCTAATAAAATAGCGGCTATCCCCTGGAAAGCCGCTTATAACTCGATCCTATCCACAAACTCTCGCGTAACCATCGCCCGCTCGCCCCGGCAATCTGTCCTATATCCCTTCGCCCATCTGCACATAGTCGCGCATCTGGTGCCTCTCTTCGCGATAGCGAATTCTCTCCAGTTCCTCCGCCGTCAGCGGGTGCTGCTCCCGGATCCGCCCCTGTTCGCCGCACAATTCTTGAAGCCGCGCCTCCAGCTCCTGCACCCGCTCCGATAGTGCAATCACCGCGTCCGAGAGCGGATCCTTCACATCCCGCGGATCGGTAATCAACACCCGCTGGCCCTCGCGATAAATAATGTGCCCCGGCACGCCCACTACCGTCGAATTCGGCGGAACATCCTGCAGCACCACCGATCCGGCGCCCACCCGCGAGTTCTCTCCAATCGTGATATCACCCAGGATATTCGCGTTGTTCCCCACAAATACCCGGTCGCACAACGTCGGATGCCGCTTGCCTCGCTGTTTCCCCGTGCCGCCTAGCGTCACCCCCTGGTACAGCGTCACGTCATCGCCCACAATCGCGGTTTCGCCAATCACCACGCCCATTCCGTGGTCGATGAACAATCTACGCCCCAGTTGCGCCGCGGGATGAATCTCGATCCCCGTAGCCAGCCGCACCACCTGCGAAAGTGCGCGCGCCGGCAACCGCAGCCCCATGCCCCATAGAGCATGCGTAATTCTGTGCCCCCAAACCGCATGCAGCCCCGGGTAGCACAGCAGCACCTCCAGCAGCGACCGTGCCGCGGGATCCCGCTCCCGCACTGCGCGAATATCTTCGGCCAACCGTCCCATTCCGGCAGCTTTCTCCTTTACATTTCTACGGGCTCGGTCGCCAGCGCCAGCGCTTCCTGCCGCAACTTGTCAAACAGCACAGTCGAAAGATACCGTTCGCCAAAGCTCGGTAACACCGCTACGATCAGCTTGCCCGCATTCTCGGGCCGCTTCGCTACTTCTACCGCGGCCCACACCGCCGCCCCAGAGGAAATACCCACAAAGAGCCCCTCTTCTCGCGGTAACCGGCGCGCCATCTCCATCGCTGCCTCATTCGTCACCAGCACCACCTCGTCAATCAGCCGCGTGTCCAGCACATGTGGAATAAATCCGGCCCCGATCCCCTGGATCTTGTGCGGTCCTGGCCTGCCTCCGCTCAGCACAGCGCTGTCCGTCGGTTCAACCGCAATCGCCTTAAACTCCGGCTTCCGCTCCTTGATATATTTACTCACCCCCGTCAGCGTACCGCCGGTCCCCACTCCGGAAATCAGAACGTCCGCCTTCCCGTCCGTGGCCTCCCAGATCTCCGGCCCCGTCGCCGCATAATGAATCGCCGGGTTCGCCGGATTATCAAACTGCTGCAGCATGTACCCATTCGGCGTTCTATTTACAAGCTCCAGCGCCTTGGCAATCGAGCCCTTCATCCCCAGCGCGCCCGGTGTCAGCACCAGCTTCGCGCCAAAAGCCAGCAGCAAAATCCGCCGCTCCACTGACATGGTGTCGGGCATCGTCAATATCAGATGGTAGCCCTTCACCGCTGCCGCCAGCGCCAGCCCAATGCCCGTATTGCCGCTCGTCGGCTCCACCAGCACCGTCTTTCCCGGCTCAATCCGGCCTTCCCGCTCCGCCGCCTCCACCATCGCCAGCCCAATCCGGTCCTTTACTGAATTCATCGGATTTGCGCTCTCCAGCTTAGCCACCACCGTGGCCACGCAGCCTTCCGTCACCCGCGTCAACTTCACCAGTGGCGTTTTCCCAATCAGGTCGGTCACTCGCTCCGCGATCTGCATCCTCGAATCTCCTTACCCTGCAATTTTGGTCACGCATAAACCTCGCCATCCAGAGTAGCGCACCTCGTAGCCGCCTTGCCCAATCACCCCGGCGTCGCGCCATCGGCGGCTGCTCCTCGCTAAGCTTCGCATTCGTTGGATGCCCTCCTCCCCGAAACCAGTTCAATTATCATTCCCGCGGTTCTCTTCCCTGCCCCCGGTCAGCTCCAGGATTCACCGTGGCACTCATAGACTGGAACAGCGCCAAGGCTCAAAGCGCGGCTTCCATCACCGCCAGCAACTCTTGTTTCGTGAGCGTAAGCGGATTGGCCTGCATACTGCTGGCTTTGGCCGCTTTTTCCACCACCTCCGGTAACACCTCCCGCGTGATTCCCCACCTGCGCAATGCAGGAATCCTCACCTCCGCACACAACTCCCGAACCCATTCAATGCCGTCTTCCACGCATGCTTCGCTCCTGCCTGTAAGCAGCCGCGCGATGACCGTGTACCGCTCCAGTGATGGATGCTCCGGTGCCCGGGCACGCAATGCGGACACGTTGGCCTCCATGCCATAGGGCAACAGCGCCGCGCACAGCGCACCATGAGGAGCCTTCCATCGCCCTCCAAGCGGCGCCGCAAAGCCATGCACTACACCCAGTCCCGCGTTTGCCAGCGACAGGCCGCCGAACAGGCTCGCCAATGCCATCTCATGCCGCGCCTCTCCGTCCGTTCCGTCCCGATACGCACGACGCAGCGCGCCCCCCGCACGCCGCATGCCTTCAACGCACAATCCATCGGTCAGCGGGTTGGCGCGTGCGCTCACATACGGCTCGATCAGTTGCGTCAGAGCATCAAGACCTGTGAATGCCGTGATCTCCGGCGGCAAACCATAGGTCAACTCCGGATCCACGATCGCAACTTTTGGCAGCATCAACGGACTGCGCAGACTCGCCTTCACGCCGTGTTCCAAGGATCCAAGCACCGCATTCCGCGTTACTTCGCTTCCCGTGCCTGCCGTCGTCGGAACCGCAATGAAAGGAAGCGCCGGCGTGGAGATCGCCCTGCCCTTTCCAACCACCTCCAGAAACTCCAGCGGCTCGCCTCCGTTGGTGGCTAGCACAGCCATCGCCTTTCCTGCGTCAATCACGCTGCCGCCGCCCACTGATATCACAACGTCGCAACCGGCTTCTTCAATCCGGCGCGCGCCCTCCCGGACCAGCTCGACCGTGGGCTCCCCGTCCACTGCAAACGTCTCCGCCGAAAGTGCATCGATCATCGCTGCGGCACGATCCCTTGAAGCGCCCGTCACCACCAGCGGACGAGTTCCGAACGTTCGAGCCACCTCGCCAAGGCTCGCCACCGCCCCTTCACCAAACATAATGCGCGTCGCTGTTGCAAATTCAAATCGCATGCACTATCCGTCCTGTTCCTTCGGAAACACGTCGCTGTACTTCACGCTATTGCGCGGTTCAGCCATCATGCCCGCGACCGCATCACGCCACTTCGCGTAGTGCGCCGTTCCCTTGTGCGCAACGGTTGCTTCCGGCGAGCGATAAACCTCGATCAGCACAAACTGGGTCGCGTCATCCTCCTGCTGGATAACAGCAAAACGTGCAATACCCGGCTCCTGCACGCTCATTCGGGCATTCTCGATCGTTGCCTCCCGAAAGGCCTCAACCGCCTCCAGCTTGACCCGCACATGCACGTGAACAATCAACATCGCTTTCGCCTCCGTCCTCTATCCTAATGTCTCTCACAATCCTTCAGGTCCCGCATCAGGCGCACTCGGTTGTCACAACAAGAGCACACGAATATCTTCAGAAATCAAAAAAGCCCCGCCGGAGGCATCCGGCGAGGCTCGTTTGTTTTGTATTGCGATG
>CAZWSD010000052.1:0-12841 GCA_964636535.1 uncultured Acidobacterium sp.
CCCGGAAGGATCTTCCGGGCCGCGTTTCTATTTGGCGGGTGAGTGAGAGCGATTCGAGGATCGGGGCACAGGTGTTGTGGAATGGCTCTAGTGGAGGTCGCCGGCGATGGGCGGCTCGGCGGGGAGTTTTTCAAACAGGCCGTGATGGATGAGGCCGCCGAGGGATCCGCCGATGATGGGAGCAAGCCAGAAGAGCCAGAGCTGATGGACGGCCCAGCCTCCTACGAACAGCGCGGGTCCGGTGCTGCGCGCCGGATTGACCGAGGTATTGGTGACCGGGATGCTGATGAGGTGAATGAGGGTGAGGCAGAGTCCAATGGCAATGGGAGCGAAGCCTTTGGGAGCGCGCTCATGGGTGGAGCCCAGAATGACGAGGAGGAAGAAGCAGGTCATGACGACTTCGCAGACGAAGCAGGCGAGCAGGGAGTATCCGCCTGGGGAGTGGGCGCCGTAGCCGTTGGAGGCGAAGCCGGCATGAACATTGAAGCCGGGCTTGCCTGAGGCGATGATGTAAAGCACGGTGCTGGCGGCGATGGCTCCGAGGACCTGCGCGAGGAGGTAAGCGGGAAGATCTCTCCAACTGAAGCGCTTGCCCATGGCCAGCCCGACGCTGACGGCGGGATTGATGTGGCACCCGGAGATATGTCCGATGGTATAGGCCATGGTGAGGAGGGTGAGTCCAAAAGCAAGGGCCACGCCGACGAAGCCGATGCCCAGTTGCGGGAATGCTGCTGCCAGCACGGCACTGCCGCAACCTCCCAGAACCAGCCAGAATGTACCGAAGAACTCGGCGATTGCACGCTTTCCAAGCGACATAGAAGGAATTCCTTTTGGTTGACAGCTCGATGATGGGTATCCGGTTGGACCGGAGGCTACAAAGGCGACCTACGGGGAAACCAGCATGAAGGGGGAATTATCCGGGTGCTGAATTTGGGTTGTAAACAGGAATTTTGATGGCAGTCGGGGATGGGCCGGCGACGGTCAGGGTTGGGTGGCCGCGATCCGGTCGAAGGGAATGGGGCGGCGGTGATTGAGTCGTGGGCTCGACCAGTGTTGAGCAGGTTGTTGATATGGAATGACTGGTTGAGCTGACTGTTTTGTAAATTTATTAGAATGAATGAGTTGTGGTTTCTGGTGGGGGAGCGGCAGAAACGCTGGGGAGCCGGGATGGGTGGCGGCATCCTCATCTTCGGAGCCTTTCCCGAGCGGAAATCAAGCGGGAGGGATTGGTAGGAAAACGCTGTCTCTGGAGGGGCCCGTTCGGGGGTACACGGGTTCCCGCGGGGTGGCTTGTCTAATATTTGCGGAGCATGCCGAGGACGCGGCCCTGGATGGCGACCTGGGAGGCGGGAACGATAATGGGGTTCATTTCGGCATTGGAGGGTTGGAGGCGGACCATGGAGCCCTCGAGGTAGAAGCGCTTGAGGGTGGTTTCGGCGCCACGTACGAGCGCGACGATGATTTCGCCCTGGCGGGCGGTGCTGGTGCGTTCGACGAGGACGTAGTCGCCGTCGACGATGTGCTCGTCGCGCATGGATTCGCCGCGGACCTGGAGGGCGAAGACCTCGCGGTTGCCGATGATGTCGCCGAGGGAGATGCTTTCGGGGGTTTCGGCGGCTTCGACGGGGAGGCCGGCGGCGATGCGGCCCATGAGGGGCAGGCGGTCGGCGGAGCGTGGCCGGGAGCGGGTGGGGAGGACGTCGAGTGAGCGGCTGCGGTTGTGGGCGCGGGCGATGAGACCCTTGGCCTGCAGGTTGGTGACGTGTTTGTGCACGGTGGCCAACGATTTGAGGCCGAGGCCGCGGGCGATTTCCTCATAGGAGGGGGAATAGCCGTTGCGCTGGACGAAGCTGGAGATGAAGTCAATAACCTCTTTTTGCCGCCGGGTAATCGCCATGGCAGCAGTATAGCGAACAAAAAGAGAATTGAAGGCGAAAATTTTCAGTGGGACAGGAAATGCGCAACAGCGAAGGGATCCTGGGGATGCGGGGAGGGTGGTGGCGATATGGACGGGGGATTTCCGGAAATGGGAAGAGGCGGAAGGGTGAGTTTCCAAAGCGGGAAGGAGGGAGGGATTAAGGCTAAAGAGTGCTTGAAGACGGGCGAAGGGTGGGCGAAGGTAGCGATGTGAAGGGAGAAGGAAGTGAGAATCCTGGTGGCGGAAGACGATGGGGCGCTGCGGCGGTTTCTGGAACGGGGACTGGCGGCGGAGGGATACCAGGTGAGGGTGGCCGAGGATGGCGAGGCGGCGATGGCCGAGGTGGAGGCCGTTCTGCCGGAGTTGCTGGTGCTGGATTTGAATCTGCCGAAGCGGGATGGGACCGAGGTGCTGCGATATTTGCGGGAACGCAGCGAGGAGACGCCGGTGCTGGTGCTGAGCGCGCGGCACGAGGTGAGCAGCCGGGTGGAGTGCCTGGACCTGGGCGCGGACGACTGCATGGGCAAGCCGTTTTCACTGGCGGAGCTGAAGGCGCGGTGCCGGGCGCTGCTGCGGCGCAGCGGGAAGGGAGCGGGGCTGGTGCTGCGGCATGGAGACCTGGAGCTGAACCGGGTGGAGCACGCGGTGCGGCGGGGCGGAGTGGAAGTGGCGCTGACGCGGACCGAGTATGCGCTGCTGGAGTGCCTGATGGTGCATCGGGGCCAGCCGGTGTCGCGGGCCGAGCTGCTGGCCGAGGTGTGGAAGGAGCCGGCCGAGTCGGGCACGAACATTGTGGATGTGTATGTGAATTATCTGCGGAGGAAGCTGGGGGAGGATGGATCGACGCCGCTGATCCGGACGATGCGCGGTTTGGGCTACACGATCGGGATGACGGGCTCGCGGCGGGAGGCTGGCGGCAGGCGGCAATATGAGCAGGAGAGGTTGACCGAAGGGGAGAAGAGAAAGCGGGATGGAAGCAGGGATTCCGGATAAGAGTTGACGGCAGTCGATAGGCCCGGGCGATTTGGCCGGGGGAAGAGATGGGAAGGAAATCCCAAGGGGGAAACGATGGCGACAGCGGTGAGTGAGATGCGGCAGGTGCAACCACGGACGGCAGTGCTGGCGAGCGCGGACCTTTCTTTTCGCGCGCGGGTGCGGGAGGCGCTGCGCGGTCTGCGCTGGGATGTGATGGAGGCCGGAGGCGGCGCCGAGGCGCTGGCGCAACTGGAGGCATGTCCCGCGGAGGTGATGATTGTGGACGCCTGGCTGCCGGACCTGGAGATTGCCGAGTTTGTGGCCGAGTTCGAGACGCTGTATCCGGGGACGGACCTGATTGCGGTGGATGATGCCTCGCAGGGCGGGACGCGGGCGCGGAGTCCGCGGCGGAATGAGGTGCTGTACGCGCTGCGGCAGGGGCAGGATGCGGACGGGGCGATCTGGAATGCGGCCCGGGAAATGGAAGAGCGCGCGCCGGAGTCGCGGCCGGCGCTGGTGCGGGAGGAAGTCTATGCGCCGGAGACCGGAAGGTGGACGGTGAGGGGAGCGCAGGCGGCGCCGGGTTCGGGGCGGCTGCCGGAGCTGATCGGCGAAAGCGAGGCGATGCTGGAGGTGAGCCGGCGAGTGCGGCTGGTGGCGCCGAAGGGGGCGACGGTGCTGGTGCAGGGGCCGACGGGCTCGGGCAAGGAAGTGGTGGCGCGCTCGATTCACCGGCTGAGCCCGCGGGCGCGGCGGCGGCTGGTGGCGCTGAACTGCGCGGCGATTCCCGAGACGCTGCTCGAGGCCGAGCTGTTTGGACATACGCGCGGCGCCTTTACCGGCGCGGTGCAGGGACGCGTGGGACGGATCGAGGCGGCCGACGGCGGGACGCTTTTCCTGGACGAGATCGGGGAGATGCCGCTCGGTCTGCAGGCCAAGCTGCTGCGATTTCTCGAGACCGGCGAGCTGCAGCGGATCGGCGACAACGAGCCGATCCGGGTGGATGTGCGGATTGTGGCGGCGACGCATCGGTCGCTGGGCGAGATGGTGCGCGACGGGAGCTTCCGGGCGGACCTTTATTACCGGCTGGCGGTGTTTCTGATCCGCACGCCTTCTCTGGCCGAGCGTCCGGCCGACCTGCCGCTGCTGGTGGAGGCGCTGATGGCGAGGTTGAATGAGCAGGGTCCGGCGCGGCGTCTGAGTTCCGGGGCGATGGAGAAGCTGGCGGTGCACCACTGGCCGGGCAATGTGCGCGAGCTGCAGCACGTGCTGGAGCGGGCGGCGATACTGGCCGACGACAGGCCGGTGATCGGCGCCGAGGAGATCGAGTTTGGGGAGAGGTTCTGAGATTTTTCCAATCTTTGAGCGAGTGTTTCGGGGCGGTGAGTGCATGGGAGCAGAGCAGGCGGGGTTTCGGTTCCGGGCAGGACGGGCAAGCGAGACGCCGAGGACCGAGAGAAGGGACGCGGGCAGGCGATGCGAATCATGAGTCCTCTGGAACAGGAGCTGGAGCGGTACCTGGATCTTTCGGTGCTGCAGCAGAAGGTGACGGCCGAGAATATGGCGAACGTGGATACGCCGGGTTATCGCACGCTGGGCTTTGATTTTGCCGACGCGATGCGGCGCTCCGTGGAGCGGTTGAACGAGGAGCGGGAAGAGCAACAGGAGGCGGTGTCGGGGAGAGTGGAGGGTGGGGATGGCGGGCCGCCGATGGCGGCGGTCTCGGCCGGGGTGGAGATTCACCGGATTGGCGGGCTGCTGGAGCGGCCCGACGGCAACGACGTGAGCGTGGACCGGGAGGGATTGAAGATGGCCGAGGCGCAACTGCAGTTCGAGATCGGCATGCAGATGCTGAAGCAGCAGTTCACCGAGATCAACGACGCCATCCATGCCGGGGACTAGGCGGAGACGGGCTTGAAGGCGGGAACGGAATCTGGAAAGCCAAGCGTGAAGGATTCACGAGAGGAGGGTCGGGACGATGAATTTGCTGGGATTGCTGAACGTGAGCGGGTCGGCGCTGGAGGCTGAGCGGATTCGCGCCGAGGTGGTGGCGGCCAACATGGCGAACGCCAACACGACGCGGACGCCGTCCGGGGGACCGTATCTGCGCAAGGAGGTGGTCTTTGCCTCGGATACGCCGGACGGCAACAGCTTTGCCGCGCAGATGATGAACCAGGCGCCGGGCAGCATGGCCGACGGGGATTTCGGGGCGTTGCCGGATGCGACCTCGGATGAGGTGGATGGGCCGTATCCGGGGACGACGGGGATGGCAGGCGGTTTTGGGGATACGATGGCCGAACCGGAGGTGGGCGGCGTGCGGGTGGCGGCGGTGGTGACGGAGAAGAATGCGGTGCTGAAGCGCTATGACCCGACGAATCCGGACGCCGACAAGCAGGGGTATGTGAGTTATCCGGACATCAATCCGATCACGGAGATGGTGGACCTGATGAGCGCGACGCGCAGCTACGGGCTGAACACCTCGGCGGTGGAGGCGACCAAGAGCATGATCAGCGATTCGATTGACATTCTGAAGGCCTGAGCGGGCGGCGGGCGCACTTGAATCCATAGCAGGGACCGAGCGAGAGGAATTGCGGAGAGGCGATATGCAGGCGATAGCAGCCATAGCGCAGGCGGTGAGCGGAGCGGGAAACGGGAACGGAATCAGGAGCGATGCGCTGGGATGGAGCGGGAAGGCGGGAACCGCAGGCGCCGGCGGAGGCGCGGCATCGCCGGCCACTCCCTTTGCCGGGCTGGTGACCGGCGCGGTGCAGAGCATGAACGCGCTGAACCAGCAGGCGGCCTCGCTGACCGAGGGTTTGATTGAGGGAACCGGCGTGGATGTTCACCGGGCGATGATTGCGACAGAGAAGGCCGAACAGGCCTTTGAAATGGCGCTGGCGGTGCGGAACAAGGCGGTGGCGGCGTATCAGCAGGTGATGAACCTGCAGTTCTGACGCCTTCAGCGGAGCGCGCGGGCGAACGGGTAAGCCAGGCAGAGGACGATGGCGGAGACAAAACCAGTAGCGAAGACTCTCGACGCGCAACTGCGCGCGGCCTTCACGAATCTCGTGGAGCGAGTGCGGCAGATGCCCGCGCCGCAGCAGCGCCGGCTGGTCCTGTTGACGGCGCTGGCGGGGGCGGTGCTGGGCGGGCTGATCTGGTACGGCGCGCGCACCGACTGGCGGACGCTCTACGGGGGGCTGGACGCCTCGGATGCGCGGACGATGGCGCAGGAGTTGACGGCGGCGGGGATTCCCTACGATGTATCGCCCGACGGAAGGGCGTTGCGGGTGCCGGCCGCAGACCTGGACAAGGCGCGGCTGGCGGCGACGGCCAACGGCGGGCCGAGCAGCGGGACGATGGGCTTTGCGATCTTCGACAAGCCGAACTGGGTGGGCTCGGACTTTGACGAGCGGGTGAATTACCTGCGGGCGCTGGAGGGCGAGCTGGAGCAGACGATCGACACCATCCAGGAGGTGCGCTCCTCGAAGGTGAACCTGGTGCTGCCGCATGACTCGCTGTTTACCGACGAGCAGCGGCCGGCGAAGGCCTCGGTGGTGCTGACGCTGCGCAGCCGATCGATGTCGCGTGAAGAGGCGCAGTCGATCCGGAACCTGGTGGCCGCGGCGGTGGATGATCTGAAGCCGGAGAACGTGGTTCTGGTTTCGGCCAACGGGGAAGATTTGTTTGGCAACCAGGGCGCGGGCTCGACGCAGCGTGCGCGGGAGCAGGCGCTCGACAACCAGGTGATTGCGACGCTGGAGCCGGTGGCGGGCGTGGGCAACGTGCGCGCGGCCGTGAACTTATCCTATGACACTTCGAACTCGACGGAAACCGATGAGACCTACAATCCGAACCAGACGGCGACGCTGAGCCTGGAGCGCAGCGAGCAGATCTCCGGCGCGCAGCCGACGCCGTCCGGTGTGCCGGGGGCGACCAGCAACGCGCCGAATACCACGGGCGCGGCGAATCCGAACAAGCCGCTGTTTCCGCCACAGACGAGCGGGCAGCAGGACAGCAAGCAGGAAAGCAGCACCTACGGGGTTTCGAAGCAGATTCGGCGGGTGGCGCAGGGCCCCGGGCGGATCAAGCGGCTGACCGTGGCGGTGGTGCTGAACGAGCCCTACCTGATGCGGGGCGGCAAACAGGTGTGGCAGCCGCGCTCGGCCCAGCAGATGCAGCAACTGACGCAGCTGACCGAGGCGGCGGTGGGTTATGATGCGCAGCGCGGCGACGCGGTGACGGTGGAGGAGATCCCCTTTGAGCAGAGCGGGGGGGCGGTGAAGATTTCGTGGATGGAGCGGGGGCGGCAGTGGCTGAGCCTGGCCGGGCCGCTATGGCGTCCGGCGGGGATGGTCTTTGGTCTGCTGCTGCTGGTGCTGATGGTGCTGCGGCCGATGGTGAAGCAGCTTTCCGCCGGGGCGCCGTCTCCGGGGGTGCGGGTGCAGGCCGTGATTGGAGGCAGGACGGCGGAGGGCATCGCGGAGGAGCCGCAACTGGAATCGCGACGGACGCACGCGCAGGCGGTTTTTGAGCGGGTGTCAGAACGCGTGAACAAGGAACCGGAGCAGGCGGCGCGCCTGCTCCAGAGCTGGATACACACCGAATGAGCGATCCGAAGCAAGAGAACGCGCTGACGCCGTCGCCGGGGGGTGGAACGGCTCCAGCGGAGCCGAAGCGGAAGATTCCGGGGATTCGCAGGGCCGCGATGTTTCTGGTGGCGATCGGCGATGAGCTGGCCCGCAAGCTGATGTTGCAGCTTCCGGAAGCCGATGTGCGGAGAGTCACCGAAGAGATTACGGAGTTGAAGGGCATTTCGCCGGAGCAGAGCGCCGATGTAGTGGAAGAGTTTCACGAGATGCTCGAGACGCAGCAGTACATGGTCCACGGCGGGCTGGATTTTGCGCGCAAACTGCTGGTGGACTCCTTTGGCAAGCAGCGCGCGGAGGATCTGCTGGCGCTGGTCAAGAGCGCGCAGGAGGCCAGCTACGGCAACCTGGCGATGCTCGAGAAGGTGGACCCTGCGCGGCTGAGCAAGTTTCTGGAAGAGGAGCATCCGCAGACGGTGGCGCTGGTGCTGGCGCATCTGGATCCAAGGCGGGCCGCCATTGTGCTGGGAAACCTGGATGAGGAGCGGAGGGTTTCGGCGGTGCGGAGGCTGGCGGCGATGCGGGAGTTTTCTCCCGAACTGGCGCAGAAGATCGCGCAGATCCTGCACCGGCGGGCGGAGAACGTGGGGGAGACGAGCCGCAAGTCGTATTCCGGATTCAAGGCGGTGGCGGATTTGCTGAACCGGGTGCCGGGGGATCAGTCGAAGGTGATTCTGGAAAAGATTGAAGAGGATGACGCGCAGATGGCGCTGGGAGTGCGGAACCTGATGTTTACCTTTGACGATTTGACGACGGTGCCGCCGGCGAGCATGCGCGAGATTGTGGCCGAGGTGGAGAAGAAGCAACTGGCGCTGGCCCTGAGGAGCGCGAATGAGGATTTGAAGGCGCATGTCTTCCGGGCGATGTCCTCGCGCGCGGTGGAGATGCTCAAGGAGGACATGGAAGTGATGGGTCCGGTGCGGGCGCGCGAGGTTTCCTCGGCGCAGCAGGAGATTCTGCAACTGGCGCGACGGTTGGAAGCCGAGGGCAAGGTGATTTTGAAGATCGAGGCCGGGGACGACCTGGTGGTGTAGACGGGCCGAGTTGCCGGCGCGCGGAATGCGAGGCGGGCCGGGCTGAGACAGGACAGGAGCAGGAATGCAGACAGGCGTGAAGCCGAATCGGACGCAGGAGGAGATGCCGGGCGAAACGAGATTCCGGCAGGCGGGCGCGGAGCGGCGCTCGGCAGGCGAACGGGTGGTGGAGCCGCTACGGTATCTGCCGCCGGACGGAGCAGAGGGGCCAGAGAGCCCGAGGCCGGAGTCGTCCAGCGGGCTCGGGGGAGAATGGGAGGCGCGGCTGGCGGCCAAGGAGGCCGAGTGGCGGGGGCGTGCGGAGGAGGCGCGCGCGGAGGGTCTCCTGGAGGGGCGCGCACAGATGGAGGGGCATCGGCTGGAGGTTCTGCGGCAGTGTGCCGAGCAGTGGAGCCGGGCGGTGAAGGACTTCGCGCATGCGCGCGAGGGGTATTTTGCGCGCGTGGAGCGCGAGGTAGTGGAGCTGGCGCTGGCGATCGCGGCGCGGATTCTGCAGCGCGAGACGCAAGTGGATCCGCTGCTGCTGGCCGGGGCCGTGCGGGTGGCGTTGGGCCAGCTGCAGGAGAGCACGACGGTGGAGCTGCGGGTGCCGTCCGCCTCGCTCGAGATGTGGAGCGAGACGTTGCGGCTGATGCCGAATTTGCCGGTGATGCCGGTGGTGGTGGCTGACAGGGATCTGAAGGATGGCGAGTGCGTGCTGACGACGGCGGTGGGCCGGGTGGACCTGGGCGTGAAGGCGCAGCTGAAGGAGATTGAGCGGGGATTCTTCGATCTGCTTTCGCATCGCGATCCGGCCAGCGGACGGGAAGCCTCCCGGGCGGGGTTGTAAGCGGTGGAGCTGCTGAGCAGTTACGCGAACCGGTTGCGGTCGCAGATGCCATGGCGTTGGGAGGGCCGGGTGGTGGAAGCCGTGGGGCAGACGGTGGAGTCGGTGGGGCCGCAGTGCTCGGTGGGCGAGTGCTGCGAGATCATCGACGGCGATGGAGTGGCGCACCTGGCCGAGGCGATCGGCTTTCGCGGCGCAAACCTGATCACGATGCCGGTGGAGTCGAGCGACGGGATTCGCTATGGGGATACGGTGGCTGGGCTGGGCGTGCGGCCTTCGATGGATGTGGGGCCGGCGCTGATCGGGCGGGTGCTGGATGCGCTGGGCAAGCCGCTGGACCGGCGCGGCTCGTTGCGGGCGACCTCGACCTTGCCTCTGGAACGGGAAGTGCCGCACCCGCTGGACCGAACGAGGATTGCCGAGCCTCTGGGTTCGGGGATTCGCGCGATTGACGCGATGCTGACGGTGGGACGCGGGCAGCGCGTGGGGATCTTTGGCGGTTCGGGCGTGGGCAAGAGCACCTTGATCGGGATGATGACGCGCAACAGCGACGCAGATGTGATCGTGGTGGGGCTGGTGGGCGAGCGCGGGCGCGAGGTGGGGGAGTTTCTGGAAGACAGTTTGGGAGAGGAGGGACGGAAGCGCGCGGTGGTGGTGGTTTCGACCTCGGACCAGACGCCGCTTTTGCGTATGCGGGCGGCGCTGGGCGCGACGGCGATCGCCGAGTCCTTTGCGGAGGAAGGCAAGAATGTGCTGCTGGTGCTCGATTCGCTGACGCGATTTGCGATGGCCGCGCGCGAGGTGGGGCTGGCGGCGGGCGAGCCTCCCACGGCGAAGGGATACACGCCTTCGGTCTTCAGCCGGCTGGCGCGGCTGGTGGAGCGCGCCGGGCGTTTTCGCGAGGGGAGCATAACGGCCTTCTATACAGTGCTGATGGAGGGCGACGACCAGCAGGATACGCTGGTGGACGCGGTGCGCTCGTATCTGGACGGACACGTGGTGCTTTCGCGGGCGCTGGCGGCGCAGGGCTGGTACCCGCCGATTGAGGTGCTGGACTCAATCAGCCGGTTGATGCCGGCGGTGGCCGGGGCCGAGCACCGGCAGGCGGCGGGGACGGTGCGCAGGATGCTGGCCGCTTATGCAAAGTCGGAGGACCTGGTGCGGATTGGGGCCTATAAGCCGGGTGCGGATCCGGAACTGGACTGCGCGCTGCGCACGCGCGAGGCGGTGCGCGGGCTTTTGGCGCAGGATGCGGGGGAGAATGTAAGTTTCCGGGCGGCGGTGGATGGGCTGCTGCGCGTCTCGGGGCCGATGCGGGCATGAGGAGCTCATTGACACGGCTGTTGCGGGTGCGGCGGCTGATGGAGGAGATGAGCCGGGCGGAGTTTGCCGAGCGGCGCATGGAGCAGGCCGAGCTCGAAGAGCAGCGGGAAAGGGCGCGGGAGACGGCATTGGCGCTGCGCGGCGAGGCGCGTGTGGCGCTGCTCTCCGAAGCGGGTGCGGCCACGCCGGGGCTGTGGCAGCGGCTGCTGGCCGACAGTGACGCGAGCGGAGTTGCGGGAGAGCGTTGGCATCGAGCCGCGCACGCGGCGGCTCTGGAAGCCGGCGAGGCGGAACGGAAATACCTGGAGGATCGCCGGAGCCGGATGCAGGCCGAGATCCTGGTGAGGGAGCGGATGGCGGTTGAACGGCTGGAGCAGGACCGGCGCGAGCAGCGGGAGATCGACGACTGGTTTGGGATGATCCGTGGAGCAGTTGGTGCGCGGGAGAGGCGAAGTGAGGATTCTCCAATATAAGCAGCATTCCGGCGAGATTCTTTGGCCTCTGATCTGCAGGATGTGATTCCGAAAGGGCAGTCTATGATGCCAGCGGTGCAGGTTGGGCCGGGAGCAGGGAGCGGGTTGGGAAGCGGAACCGGGCCGGGAGCGGCGACCGCCGCGGCGGCCGGGAATGGCCCGGGCCTTGGGCGAACGCCCGCAGAGGACGCCGGGAGCGACGGCGGCGGCTTTGGCTCGGCGCTGAGGGCGGCCATGGCCGATGCGTCCCCGGGGGCGCAGGGTCAGGAGCCCGCACCGGCGGCTGTACGAACCGGCGCTGCGACCGGTGTGGTTGCTCCCGCCGGGAGGCGGGCTCCGGGATTGCCAGCCAAGGGCGCGGCGGCCGGAGAGGGGCTTCCGGCAGAAGGGGGCCCGCACGCGGCTGGCGGCCGTGTCTCCGCCGCGGGAGAGAACGAAACTTTTTCTGTTACGAAATCCGGGGATGGTTCCCTACCGGTGGCGGGGCGGGATGGGATCGAAAACGATGCGGCGCAGAGCGCCGCGGCAGCCGGAGATGCGGCCATGGTCGCGGGTACGTCGAGCCGAACGGCGGTCGGGGTGAATTCGGCCGGTCTTGAAGATGTCCCGGTGATGATTGCGACTGCGGCAGATGCGCCGGATGCGGGGGCGAATGCGGCCGGGGATACGGGCAGGACGTCAGGGGGCGGGGCAGCGGGCAAAGCCGGTGGACCTGGCGGGAAGACAGACGCGAACAAGGCCGAGCCGCAACGCGGGGCTGGGATGCAGGCGCAGGGGTTGCCGGCCAACGCCGGCGCGATCCTGGCCGCGGCTGGGGCGGCTGTGAATCCAGGGGCTTTGCCGCAGGGAGCTTTGCCGGCGGCCAGGGCGCGCGGAGCGCGCGAGAGGGCCAGCGGCGAAGAGGAATCGATGGTTGGGGCGGCGCGGATTGGAGCGACGACAGCAGGTGTCCCGGCGGCGCGGTGGGGCGCGGCAGGCGCGAGAATCCCCGCTGGGACGGCGCCGTCATCGAATGCCCGTGCAACCGTCGCTGGAGATGCGGCGCAGGCGGGGAGTGTTAGGTCCGGGCTGAAGGAAGTTGCGAACGGGGCTGGAGTTGCGGTTCAGGCCGCAGCTGCGGAGGCCGGCGGGCCAGGCCCGGCGGCGAATGTCGGGGCGCGGGGGGTCCATCCCGGAGACGCGCCGGCAATGACCGGGCAGGGCAGTACCGGCCCGGGAGGAGTTGAGCAGGGCGGGTCGGGCCTGACGGCGACGCACCTTCGCGACGGGTCCGCTGGCGCGGCGGGCACGGGCAGCACGGCGGGCGGTGGATTTGCGGCAACGCTGCTGCAGTTCCATCCCGGGGCTGGGATGGGCGCGGAAACGGCCTCGCAGGCCGGCGCGACGACGCGCAGCGTGAGCGCTGGAGCCGCGGGGACCGCGAATCCCTATGTGCGGATGGACGAGCCGCAGCGGGCCTCGCTGGTGTATGCCTCGGCGCAGAAGATGACGGTGACGGTGAGCGACCCCTCGCTGGGGAGCTTTGAAGTGCGGGCGCAGGGCGGCGGCGCACAGGTGGCGGCCAGGCTGGCGACGGCCTCGGCGGCAACGCATGCGCAACTGAGCGGACATCTGCCGTCGCTGACGGCGTTTCTGCAGGACCA
>CAZWSD010000053.1:0-12747 GCA_964636535.1 uncultured Acidobacterium sp.
TTCTGAATACGGAATACAGCGTCAGATAGGGATTCGCGTCTGGAGCCACCGACCGCAGTTCCACACGCGCAGACTTTGCATTGCCGATCGGAATTCGGACCATCGAACCGCGATCCGTTGCCGAGGCCTTAATCTGATTCGGAGCTTCAAAGTGTGGATCAAGTCGGCGGTACGAGTTCACGCTCGGATTCAGGATCAGGCAGATATCAAGCGCATGCGACAGAATGCGATCCACGAAATCCCACCCGAAACTCGATATCTTTTCCACTCCGTTCGGATCCCACATCAGGTTCGTGTCGTCTTTTGAAACCGACAGGTTCGTATGCATGCCGCTGCCATTCACGCCCACTACCGGCTTCGGCAAAAAGGACGCCGTGAATCCCATGTTGTTCGCAATCTGTCGCGCCAGCAACTTGTAGAGTTGAATCTGATCCGCGGCAGCAACGACCTCGCCGTATCCATAATTGATCTCGAACTGCGAAGGAGCAACCTCTGGATGGTCTTTCTCATTTTGAAAGCCCATCGCTCTCTGGACCTCGGCCGCCGTATCTATGAACCGGCGCAGTGGATCCCCTGGCAGCGAATGGTAGTAGCCACCGGTGTTTACAAATTCAAACTTCCCGGTCAAATGGAAGCTCCGCTCTGCGTCAGGGCCGTTGAACAAAAAGCCTTCAATTTCATTGGCGGCGTTCAGCGTATAGCCCTTCTCCTCGTAAAGCTTCTTCGCGTACGCCTGCAGCACACCGCGCAGATCGCCCGAGTACGGCGAACCGTTCTTGTCGATCACCGAGCCAAAGACAACAACTTTGCCGCTTCCAAATACATCCGCCGGCACCCAATAGAAAGCGCTCCAGTCGATTCCGAGACGAAGGTCGCTCTCCTTCTGCGCCGTAAACCCGCGAATAGACGAACCGTCGAATGTCAGATTGTCGTAGCTCTTCAGCAGGAATTTCTTGTCATAGTCCAGCAGATGCAGGCGGCCTTCCAGGTCACTGAACAATACGCTGACGGCCTTGATGCGCTTCTCGTCGGTGAGGTATTTCAGGCGCTCTTCGCGAATCCGGCCTTCCGGCACACGGCTCAACCGCTCAGCCTTTGCTTTCAGATTCAGATCTTCCAGCTCCTCGTAACTCAATGCGAGAAAATTTCGGTACTCGCTCGACATGAATGTGTCTCCTCCAATGCGGCGCCCCGAGGTGGGGGGCACTCCCTTAAGTTATGGATCGGTTCATGAGGATTGCATGAAGACGAAGCAGGCTGCCTTGCCTTGTTCACAAAAGCGAGATTTTTCAGCAATGACCGGAGAACGGCGGCCGTGGAATGCCACTCCTTGAGCCGGGCGCGCATGCAAGGAGCATAGCAACCGCCGGCATCTGGAAGGCGTCATGGCGCGTCCGGGCTCTCAAACTCTGGTTTTGCGCAGTCGCTCGTAAAGGCTGCGTAACTCATCGTGGCAAAAAGTCATCTCCATATATCACGAACTCAGGATACGCACCCGCGCCCAGTTCATGAAGATCCATGCCTAGCTGTTCACCTTCTGGCGTCGTGCGGAAGGGAAAGATCTTGTTCAAAAGCCAGAAGCAACCATAAATCATGGGCAACATAACCCCGAGCAAGGTGCCGATCCCGATCAGTTGCGCGAGCATCTGTCCGGATGGAAACGAGCCCATGAATCCCAGGGCAAACAGTCCCCACAGGCCCGCGACGCCGTGAACCACAATCGCACCCGAGGGATCGTCAATTCGTCCATAGACTTCAAGAAGTTCCACCAGCCACGGCAATGCCCCGCCGATCAGTGCGCCTGCAATCATCGCTTCTGCGGGTGTCGCGTAGGCGGCGACTGCGCTGCTCGTCACCAGCCCGGCAACCCAGCCGTTGGCGCACAGCGAAGCATCCGGCTTGCCAAAGCGGATGCGCGTGATGAACATCGCCGCCAGCAATGCCATGGCCGCGCAGAACAAGGTATTCATCGCCACCGGCAGCAGCATCGGCGGTGTAGTGCCGGCAAATATAGTTGCGCCGAGCAGATTAAAAGCAAGCCATCCAGGAAGTAGCAGCATGCACCCGAAGAGGACGTAAATTATATGGTGTCCCGGAATGGCGCGGGGCACCGCGGAACCAGCAAACTTCGCGCTACGCGGCCCAATCAACCAGACCACTACCAGCGCCGTAAGCCCGCCGAATGCCTGAACTGTCGCCGCTCCGCCCGGATCGAGAAATCCGGAGCCGATCTGAAAATCAGCGCCCAATGAGGATAACCAGCCGCCGCCCCAGATCCAGTGCGCGCATAAGGGGAAGAGCACTCCGCCAATCAGCGCCGAAGCCAATCCAACCGCGCGCAGTCGCCAGCGATCCGCGCCCGCGCCCCAGGGAATCATTGCTGCCATCCCAACAGCAAACAACTCAAACGCCGCGGCATACCCGGGAAGAGAACCGTCCCAGTGCAAACCACTAAAGAACAGTCCCGTCGCTCCGATCCAGTCAAGCCGCGCTGACCCCAGCATCACAGAATACGAAGTCATCCCCTGAAATCCAGCAAACGAAAAGCCCAGGACACAGAAAACAACGCCTGCGACCGACACCGCCACCAGAGCGCCCAATAACGACTGCGCGGCGCTCCGGGACCGTCCCAGCCCCGTATTCAGCAGCGCCAAACCCGCCAGCGTGAGTGGCAACATCGCAATCAAAATAATGCAAAGTACCGCGATTGGCTCGTCGGCGTACATCATTGGCGGCCTCCTTGCACAGCGCGGTGGTGCACACCCACCAGACCCAGGCCAAGCAATTCAACCAATATCCCGGCTATCACAAACACGTAACGCAAAGCCGGAGTGGACAAAAGTATGAGCGCGAATAATATCACGAGCCATCCGGCAATCAACAAAGCCAGACCGGCCAGGCGAGTTTGCAGCGTCACTGTCGTCATCCCGCTCATGATAGTGCATTTTCACCAACGGAAGGCAGCCCGTCTACTCCAAAAAATGCGCGGAGTAAGGCCTTACGACCCTACCCCGCTTCTTCAGGAGAGTACGAATAGAACGGTTTGATCCCTTCTCTGGGCTTCCGCGATCGTCAACGAACCGGATTCCAACGTGCGGCGAAAATCCGAGTCAGGAGGCGCTCCCCTCTTTAATTAAGCAGAAGAAGCCGATATCCAGCCTCTGGAAGCGAGCACACCTGCAGCGCGTCAAGTCGCTCAAATGGCCATGGAACCGCGCTCGTCATTGCGAATCCGGATGGCTTCATCAACTTTTGAAATGAAGATCTTACCGTCACCGATCTTGCCGGTTCGGGCTGCGGACAAAATGGCGTTCACTGCCTTGTCGAGCATTTCGTCAGTAACGATGATTTCAATCTTCATCTTGGGCAGTAGATCGACACTATACTCGCGGCCTCGGTAGAACTCAGTGTGACCCTTTTGGCGGCCGTGGCCACGAGCTTCAAGAATCGTCATGCCTTCGACACCTGCGTCGAGCAGCGCCTGCTTGACTGCATCGAGCCTTGATGGTTGAATGATGGCTTCAATCTTTTGCATAATCCCTTCCTGGGTGCGAATCGTTTGTCAGAATATTGGCCCGAAAACGCCATGCCTACGATGCGAAGTCATAACCCTCTTCACCATGTTGTGTGATGTCGAGTCCGTCGATTTCTTGCTCTGGGCTGACGCGGAGGCCGATGGTGAGGTCAACAATCTTGAGAATGATGAGTGTGCCAACAATCGAAAGGCCCCACGCGATCGCCACGCCGACAAACTGATTAATGAGCTGATGCCAGTTACCCTGAATTACGCCCGAGGGCAAAACAACGCCTGTTTTTGCATCTTTGAAGATCGGATTGATGGCGCTCGACGCAAAGACTCCTGTTAGTATGGCACCGATGGTACCCCCAGCGCCGTGAACGCCGAAGGCGTCCAGAGAGTCGTCATAACCGAACCAGGATTTGACGCGGGTGACCATGAAGTAGCAGAAAGCTCCGGCAATCGCGCCCAGGATGAAGGCGGACATTGGCTGTACGAAACCCGAGGCCGGTGTGATCGCGACCAGGCCGGCAACAGCCCCGGAAATACCTCCAAGAACCGTTGGCTTGCCGCGATGAAGCCATTCCACGCCCATCCATCCCAGTGCTGCGGTAGCCGTGGCAAACTGCGTATTGACAAAAGCGCTGGTGGCCAGCGGGCCCGCGTTCAGCGCGCTGCCGGCGTTGAAGCCGAACCATCCCACCCAGACCAGACAAGCTCCAATGAAGCTAAGCACCAAAGAGTGAGGAGGCATCGGTTCCTCGGGGTAACCGACGCGTTTACCTAGATAGAGAGCGCAAACGAGCGCCGAAACACCTGATGTGATGTGGACGACTGTGCCGCCGGCAAAATCGAGGGTCGGGAACGCTCCCCCCATAGCGGCATTGAGGAATCCGCCTTTGCCCCAGACCATGTGGGCCATCGGGGAGTATACGAATAAGGACCAGAGGCTGAGAAAGACTGCCATCGCGCTGAACTTCATGCGCTCGGCGAAAGCGCCTGTCACGAGGGCAGGGGTGATGATGGCGAACATAAGCTGGTAGATCATGTAGGTCTGAAGGGGAATCGTCCCTGCATACGCCGGGTCTGGCGCGAGCCCAACCCCCCGTAGGAATGCGTGTTGCAACCCACCAATGAATGGGGTGCCGGAGCCAAAAGCAAGACTGTATCCGACTAGGCCCCATATCAGGGTGATCAGGCACATCATGGCGAAGCTTTGCATCATGGTCGCCAGAACGTTCTTTTTCCGTACCAGACCGCTGTAGTACAGCGCCAGTCCAGGGCCGGTCATCATCAGAACGAGTGCCGCACTGACAAGCATCCAGCCGTTATCACCGGACATCTGCGCGTTGGCGACCTGCGATTGTAACTGGGCAATTTGCTGGGCAGTGCTTGCAGCCGACGATTGGGCAAAAGCGGGCAACCCGCAAAAGAGAAAACCAACGCCCCCCATTAGTGAGAGCCTTCGGCGTTTCGAACTTACTGCCGTCAGAAAAGCCAATCCTGCAACGAGTAATCCGATTCCTGTACCGCCGGGCATCATTGCGATGCCTGCGCAGGAAGCGGTAGTGCCTGTTAGAAAGAGCCAGAATCGCCGGTCCTGAAAGTGATTTGCCGCCATGTCATTTCCTCCGCAAAAGATATTCAGTTATGAGTGGGACCCGGGCGCAGGATACAAGGCAGGATGCTGCCCCACGAACTTGCCTTCAAGTATCTGAGCCGGTGCCGCTCTCGAGGGTGAAAAACAGGAAACGCCGCCATGTCCTTTCCCTGGTGGGTTCGGCCACAATGACCTTCGCCGGCCATCCGCCTATCGTTTCGGGCCAAAGAACGCGATGAACGCCACTGTGACCGTTGTTTGTCCCTTGACCATTTCGCTGTTCCCTTTATGGAAGAAAGCCACGTTCGACCAGTCGTGGCGAACCTCCACACGGCTCTCCAGGCCCTGCGCCCATTTGTACTGATAAGTCCCGGTAACTTCCTTGAGCGCCTGCGCCGTACCAGTCGAAAAGCCCTGATTGTCATCGAAATACTCGCCGCGCAGCGCAAATGAGCTCTTCGCAGTGAACTGGTAGTCTCCTGCAATCGCTCCGCCCTGCCAGTGAGCGGAATCCTCATGTGTCGTCAACGAAGCCACGGTGCGGTTCTGCCCGTAGTCGTAGTTCAGGTAGGCGGCTAATTTCGGCGTGGGCGTCAGATTCAGCGTCGTGTCAATCAGATTCCGATAGCCCTTCTGGGTATCCGTATTCGATGGCCCAACATAATAGTTCAGCGCCCAGTTGTACTTCGGCTTGGTGTACAGACTCGTAAGTCCGATTGTTACGCCGCCGTTGTTATTCACAACATTGTTCCAGCCGTTCACCAATTGCAGGCCGGCGGTCCATGTCTTCGTCACAGGCGTAGAGGTGCGAAGCCCGAAATGATAGTAGGGAATCGCCCATGAGAAGAGCAGGGAACGTGAGTAGTTCCAGTCGTTCATCGCCTCAATTACCTCTGCACCGGCTGAGGTCACAAATTGACCAAAATCAATCTCCGTGCCGTGCCATTTCGGCGGAACAGCACTCACATACGCCTGCTCGATATAGTTGTCGGTATTCTTGTCCGTGCTCGAATGCATGAGAACATTCGCGCGACCGAAGATTAAGTCAGCATGCACCCCAATCGGATTGGGATTGTGATTGATCGCCAGCTCCGCCATCGACAGATTGAACTGGTCGGTCTTGTCATTAAAGTTGTAAAGGTCATTCACCTGACCGTTGGCAGCGTTGCTCGGCCGGTTGGCGTTATAGCTGTAGTAGCCGTCAATCAGCCCGCTGAATTGCAAGGAGCCAATACTCCACACAGATGGCGGTGGCGGCGCAGGGGCAGGTGCCGCCACCGCTGTTGGCGTTGGTGAGGGCGCTGCCGCCGCATTCGGTTGTGCTATCGCCGAAACGGTGAGGCAAAGGACTGCTCCGAGCAATCCGTTCGTATAGGAGACGATACTCAAAATGCCGATCCTCCAATCAAATTGCGCTGCCAGCCGAAGGGACAGATTCCGCGCAGTGCCCGGATAGAGGCTTGCCGAAGCCCGAATACTGGTAGGGTCCTCGGTACTTCTGCCGGAACTGCATGCGTCCTGAATGTTTCTAGGAACTCATGCCGGTCATGAGGAATTCATAAAGAATCCGTCGAAAACACATAAGCGCCCTGAATCCGATGAAAAATGTGCAACTTGTACGGTGACGGATAAGGGCTCCCCAACCTTGCGCCGCGCGCAAACGCCCTCGACCCTGTCTCCCTTGCGCAACCTTGGCGTTCTGTGGGTCGCAGTCTGTACTATGCAGACAAGCAGCCTTCATCATGCATTCTGTGACTCGACTTCGCCCGGCGATTGTGCTCCTCCTCGCCACCCTCATGACGGTGGGCGCCAGTGCACTCGACCCCCATGTGCCACTGCGACAGGATGGCGCACAGGTGTGGCAGACGGAAAGCGGTCTGCCGCAAAATACAGTGCATGCAATTCTCCAGACGCGCGACGGATTTCTATGGATTGCAACGGAAGGTGGTCTGGTTCGATTCGACGGCGAAGATTTCACAACCTTCACCACCAAGAAATTTCCGCAGCTTCCCAGCGACGTTGTCTATGACCTCATGCAAGACCGCGCCGGCACGCTCTGGGTCAGCACCTCGGGCGGCTTGGCAAGCTACGACCACGGACAGTTCCACGACTGGCCGCGGACCGGAGAAGCCTACGAAACCTTTCAGGATGCTGCCGGCCACATCTGGGCGTTGACGGCGAACGGCGTGGACATCCTCAAAGATGGCGCCTTTCACAAAATCGTTCCTGCAACCATGGGCCTGGCAAGTCAGATGTTGCAAACAGCAAACGGAGCATTATGGCTTGCTACAGATAATGGAATGCTGCGCGCTCCTCCCGGCTCACAGTCTTTCGCGCCCGTAGGCCGCCAGACAAGCATCCGCGCTCTCGTCATCGGCCCCAAGGGTACCCTGTGGGCTGGCACAGGCACCGGCGTTGAAGTGTGCGACGCTCATGGCTGCCGGATCCCTCATCCCGCAGGATTGCCGAATCCGGTCTATGTCTCGGCCTTGGCAGACGCCGACCGCGGCATGTGGGTCGGCACCGACGAGGGTCTGTTTCGGATACGAGGGGGGCGTGCGCAAGCCTACCATACCAGGGACGGCCTGCCGTCGGATCAGGTAAACCTTCTCTTCCGCGACCGCGAGGGAGCCCTCTGGATTGGAACCAGCCGCGGCGTTGCCCGCATGACTAGCGGCCGGATCGAAGCGTTGCCGAACAGCAGCGAACTCGCCGGAAACATGGCATTGACCGCGTACGAGGACAGGGAAGGCGATCTTTGGCTGGGCTTCGAGTCAAACGGCCTGGGAGTGCTGCGCAGCCTCACCTTCACCAATTTGACCGCCCGGGATGGGCTCGCGGGCAGCTATGTGCTTTCAGTCATGCAGGGAAGTCACGGCACGGTCTGGGCCGGCACCAACGGCGCGGGACTGAGTGGCTACGACAAGGGGCGTTTCACCACTCTCACCACGGAGCAGGGGCTCTCCAGCAACGTTGTCTTGGCCTTGCGTCAGGGCCCTGGCGGCACACTTTGGGTCGGAACGCCCGACGGATTTGACGCTGTCCAAAACGGCCGGGTTCTCCGCGCTTACACCACGGCTGACGGCCTGCCCGACGATTTCGTTCGGTCGCTCTATGTTGATGCACAAGGTGCCCTCTGGATTGGAACCCGTCAAGGTCTAACACGCTTTTACCGTGGCCAGTTCACTACCTTTACCCAGTCCGACGGACTCGGCAGCAACCTCATCGGCGCCCTGCTTCAGGATCGCCTCGATGGAGCCCTTTGGATCGGCACCTTCGATGGTTTAACCCGGTTCGAGAATGGAAAGTTTGAGAACTTTACAAAGCACAATGGCTTGTCCAGCAACATCGTAACGGCCCTCTACCAGGACTCCAAGGGCACACTCTGGATTGCGACCAAAGGCGGTGGTCTGGACCGATACCGACACGGTCGGTTCACGGCTATTTCTTCAAAGGAAACTGGCCTGCCGGACAGTATCTACGCCATCCTCGGCGATGGCGATGGTTACCTTTGGCTCAGCTCAACCCACGGAGTCTACCGCGTCAGAACTTCGGCTCTGAATCGGTTCGCGGACGGTAAGGACAGGCATCTCCCATTCTCCGTATTCGGCGCTTCGGACGGCATGGGAATCAGTGAGTGCAGCCGTGGCGGGCACCCAGCCGCCTGGCGTTCCTCCGACGGACGACTGTGGTTCGCCACGTTGAAAGGACTGGCTGTCGTAAACCCTGCGCACATGGAACTGGACCGCGTGCCCCCAGAAGTAGCCATTGAACAGGTCAGTATCGATGACCAGCCGGCTTCGATACGCGCCCCCCTTAAGGTGCCGCCTGGGCACTCGCGCATTGAAATTCACTACGCTGGACTCAGCTTCGTTGCCCCCCAAAAGGTGCGCTACCGCTACAAACTCGTGGGCTTTGACCAGCACTGGGTCGATGCCGGCACGCAGCGCAACGCCTATTACACTAATCTCGCCCCTGGTCGGTACATTTTCCATGTGATGGCCGCCAACCAGGACGGCCTCTGGTCGCAAAACACGGCCGCCATCCATTTCACCGTTATGCCGCAGGTCTACCAGATGTGGTGGTTTCGCGTAGTGATGGTTATCACTCTGATACTGCTCGCCTATCTGATCTACTGGCTCCGGGTCCGGAGTGTCCGCGCGCAGTTCCAGGCAGTTCTGGGTGAGCGCACGCGCATCGCCCGTGAGATTCACGACACGCTCGCACAGGGTTTCGCGGCCGTGTCAGTGCAGCTTGAGGTGGTTTCGCAATTGTTGCCAACATCCGTTGAGTCCGCACGCAAATCGCTCGACACCGCTCGCACTCTCGTCCGCACTAGCCTCGACGAAGCACGGGCATCCATCTGGGATTTGCGCTCCCAAAGTGCCGAACAGGAAACACTGGCGACTCGGGTCAGAAAAATAGCAGATCAGGTGAGCGCGCCGCGCGGCATCAAAACCCAGCTGCAGGTAAGTGGCATCCACCGGCCGTTGGCGCCGGAGGTCGAGGCGGAAATCGAGAAGATTGCCCGGGAAGCGCTGGTCAATGCGGTGCGTCACTCAGCGGCTCAGGCCATTACTCTGCGCCTCATCTACGATCCCCGTGATTTCGAAATGACAGTGCGGGATAATGGCAAAGGATTTGAGGGAACGCCGCCAGATGAATCAGGCGGCCATTTCGGGATTACTGGCATGCGCGAACGCGCGGCAAAGATCGGCGGAAGATTGGAAATTGCAAGCCGCCCAGGGAAAGGTACCGAGGTTCGCGTGACCGTTCGATTGGGGAGACAGGACTAAAAACGTGACGCAACAAAACATACGAATTCTGGTAGTGGACGATCATCATATCGTGCGGCAAGGACTGGTAGCCCTGTTGAGCACCGTATCTGATTTTGAAGTTGTCGCCCAGGCTGATGATGGAGCCGAAGCTGTCGAACTGCATCGCAAGCTTCGCCCAGACGTCACCATCATGGATCTTCGCCTTCCCCGAATGAGCGGAGTCGATGCCATTACCGCCATTCGCTCCGAGTATCCTCGGGCCCGTTTCATCGTCCTTACCACCTACGACGGGGATGAAGACATCTACAGGGCCCTCCAGGCCGGTGCTAAAGGCTATCTTCTCAAAGGCATGAATGCCGGGGAACTCACGGACGCCATTCGGACTGTGCATGCCGGCAAAACTCGAATTCCATCGGTGGTTGCCGAGAGGCTCGCCGAACGCGTCAGCGGGACCGAGTTGACTACCCGGGAGCTCGAGGTGCTCCGCCTCATCGTCCAGGGATTCAGCAATAAAGAGATAGGGAACCGGTTGCATATTTCGGAAGCAACCGTCAAAACACATATCAATAACCTGTTGAGCAAGCTCGGGGTGAGTGATCGTACGCAGGCCGCCACCACCGCACTGCAACGCGGACTGGTGCATCTGGAATAGAGGGAACTCATGCGAAGGAAACTTGTAATTCCGGCCTTGGTACTTCCACTGCTGATAGCCTGTGCCGCCCCCGCTTCATTTGCCCGGACAACCAGAACAACATGGCGCCAGGCCACCAAAAGTGAGTTGCAAACCTATCTGCCCGCTCGCGCCCCAGTCGTCAAAGAACGAATCGAAACCGAAATGCCGGCGGCCTCGGGAATCATCAACAACAGAGACCAGTTCGTTGGCGGCGTCGTACTGATTACAGCCGGATACTCCGCCGACGGCAAGTATTCCCATTATTTCCTTTCACAAGTGCCAATCGAAGTGGGCAGTATGAAGCTGCCTGCCGGACAGTACGTACTTGGCTATGTTCGCCAGGGAGATGGACTGGCAGTGAAGTTCTTTGAGGCAATATCAGGCAGATATCTCGGCAGCGTGACTGCAACGCTCGACCGCACCACACATGGGGTCTACGCTTTCAAAATCTGGCCGCCAGACCAGCGCTCCCTGATCCAGATTGGCCGCTTCGTCTTCCCGTATCACGTAAAGTAAACAGTCCGAAGCGTTTGCGCCACATCTATCGCGCTCTGGCCCGGAAAATCCCCACTACTGGTGCCATTGGAACTTACAGGCATGGAAGATTCGCTCTACTATGGTGAGCGATAGGCTGCACGCATTCGGAGAGCGCGCTTGTACCAGCCGGAAACATATGCCGTAGCACTGGTGTTCATGATCCTCAGCATGCTCTGCTGGGGCTCATGGGCCAACACCATGAAGTTGAGCCCAGCGTACCGCTTCCAACTCTTCTACTGGGACTATGTAATCGGTCTGTTTGTGGGGGTGCTGGCCCTGGGCATAACGATGGGCAGCGCGGGATCGCGGGGTCTGCCATTCTTCCGCGACCTCGCCCATGCCGATGAGCGCCACATTCGGCTGGCGGTCGAAGGCGGCGTCATCTTCAACGCGGCCAATCTCCTGCTGGTAGCCGCCATTGACATTGCCGGCCTCGCCGTCGCATTTCCCGTGGGAATTGGCCTGGCATTGGTTGTCGGCGCGGTCAGCAGCTACATCGTTGCCCCGGCAGGGAATCCAGGGCTTCTCTTCGGCGGCATCGCCATTGTTGTCGCGGCCATCGTCCTCGACGCCGCTGCCTACCGCGCGAGAGAGAAGCAGAAGAGCATTACCACCCGGGGAGTTGTTCTCTGCCTGGTCTCCGGCTTACTCATGGGCAGCTTCTATCCATTCGTGGCCCGCGCCATGGCGGGCAGGGGAGCGCCCGGTCCGTATGCAACCGCACTCTATTTCGCGGTCGGCGTCGGGCTTTGTTCCCTGGTTGTCAACACAATTCTCATGCGCAGGCCTCTCGATGGTCGTGAGCCCGTCGCATTTGGAGCTTATGCGAAAACCCCGTTGGCTTCGCACGCCTGGGGTATGCTGGGCGGGGCAATCTGGATGGCCGGCGCCATTTTCAACTTCACCGCATCCCGCGCCAACATCGTGGGGCCCGCCGTATCGTATTCGATTGGCCAGGGCGCTACCATGATCTCCGCCGCCTGGGGCGTCCTCGTCTGGAAGGAATTCGCTGCTGCGCCGCGCCGCGCAAAGATCCTGCTCGGCTGGATGTTCGCCCTGTTCCTCTGCGGCCTCGCCGCCGTCGCACTCGCTCCAGTACTTTAACCGGATACGGTCGCTGTACCAGCCGCAAATTGAAGACCATGCTTGTCTTCCATCATCGAAAGCAGCGTGGCCATCGCGGTTTCATACGCCCCCGACTCGACAAATGCTCGCGCTTTCCGCGCCGCATTATCGGCCATGGATTGCCGCAACTCCTCATCTTCATAGAGCTTGAGAATGGCTTGGGCCAGAGCATCCGCGTCGCCGGCCGGTACTACAATGCCGTCCTTGTCCCCGGTCATAATCTCTGCGGCGCCGCAATGTGTCGTCGCAACACACGCACACTGGTTGGCCATGGCCTCTATCAGCGCCATGCCGAATCCATCGTCGATGCTCGGCAGCACAAACACGTCACATCGCTGATAAAACTCCGCTATATCCGGAACATACCCAACACGCTGCACACTGGGCAGGCTTCGCACCAGTTCTTCCAGTACCGGGTAACCGGTGAAGTCGCCCGCCCTCAGTAGTAGCCGGGCCTCGGGAAGGGCAAGCTGCTTCCACGCCTCGAGAAGGTAAAGGTAACCCTTCCGCAATGGAT
>CAZWSD010000054.1:0-12545 GCA_964636535.1 uncultured Acidobacterium sp.
CCGGAGAAGATTGCGGGGTATCCTGAGCCGACGATGTTTGGCGAGTCGCCGGCGTATGGGTTTTTCATCCGGCATATGAAGAACCTGGAGATGAGCCATGTGGAGCTGGCGCTGGGCGAGCCGGATGCGCGGCCGGGGTTCTACCTAGACGATGTGGAACGGGCGGACTTTTTTGCGATTACGGCGCCGAAGCAGAAGGACGGGGTGTTTTCGCTGCACAATGTGAGGGACTTCAGGATTGGTTGGAGCCGGGCGGCGGCGGATAAGAACCTGATGGACGCGGATGATGTGACGCTGTAGGGGTTGGATGCGGAATGAAGGAGGGTGCCGGGAGGGTTTCCGGCGCCTTTTGTTTTTCAGGAGGATCTGTTGACGGGATCCGGTGTGTTGTACGGGGAGCAGGACTTGCGGGGGGCCTGCGCGAAGGGCGTAGCGGCTGAGTTTGAGCGAGCCTTCTGAGTGATTCAAGCGGGAATGGAAGAACAGAGAGCCGAGTAAGCCGACCGGTCAGGCTTTTGTGGATGAGGCTGACCCGACGTGGGGCTTGCGGAGGTGGAAGGGTAGAATTTTGCCGCTGGCGGTTGCGATGGGGTTGGCGCGCAGCACGCGGACCGCGCCGGACTGACGCCACATTTCCACGCCGGATTGTTCCCATCCGACGTCACTGTGTTTTCCATGGGCGAGGAGGAGCAGGAACTTGTGGAGGACCTGATCCTCGTCGATATGGCCGAGGCGGGGGTTGATGAGCAGATGGAGGCGCGTGATTCCGTCTGTGTCTTCTTCCTCGATGAGTTGATAGTCGGTGCTTTGTCCGCCGAAGGTCTGGGGCAGGTCTCTCTCAATGATCTGGACGAAGTCCGTGTCGACGAAGGAGACGCCCTCGCCGGTGAGTTTTTCGTAGCTGCGGATGTGGCCGATGTGGGTGTTGAAGCCGAGGTCGCCGTAGGGACAGGGGCAGGCGTCTGTCCAGAGGGCGCCGTAGTCTCCCATGCCGACGTTGAGGAGCAGCTTAGGCGACTCGTGGAGGAGGGTGGTGAAGAGATAGGCGTTAACGTTTGTTCCGAAATGGGGGACGGCCTGGTTGTGGGAGATGATGGCGGTGGTGTCGTTGTAGACATGACAGTGGTCGCTGGCCGGGTAGTCGACGGGGCATCCGGTGGCGATGACGCCGGCCTCTGAGATGCCATAGATGGGAACGACGGAGGCGCCTGTGGACTCGATTTCTTTTTTTTTGTGGGGAGTGAGCGGTTCTCCGGTAACGAGGAACTTTGCGCCCTTGAGGCTGAGGTTTGCCTCGGCGGCGGCGATGCAGACCCTGACGGCCGAGGCGGCAAAGGTGTAGACGACGCAGTGCTGGTGTTCGGATAGCATTTGGGCGGCCCAGTCTGCGACGCGGCGTGCGTTGTTGAGATCGACGAATTCGGGTTCGGCGAGCGGGACGCCTGACATTTTATGGACCACGAAGAGAGTTTTGGTACCGACGCGTTTGTCCAGCTTTACGCGGATCTGATCTTCGGCGACCTGGGAGAACCAGCGGCGGACGGGGTTTCCGATATGGGCAAAGCGGAGGCTGGAGTTGATGCCTGGCGCGCCGGGGAAGATGGGAAACCAGTTTGCGACGGGGGCATCGAGGCATCCGTGTGCGGCGAGGAGGAAGGCATCGTAGAGGGAGCGCTGGTGGAGGTAATCGAAGTCGATGCGAATGCGGGTTCCGGCGCTGCGCGTGGCGCCGCTGCTGACCTCGTAAGCGAAGGCGAGGAAGGGATTGTCGAACATTTTTTCGGAACATTGGAAGGTGAAGCCGGGTCGCTGGACGGGCACCCTTCCTTTGAACTCATCGACGGTGAAGTAGACGCCTTCCCTCTGGAGAGTGAGGAGGGTGGCCTCGATGCCGTCGCGGTCTACCCATCGCTTGAGGTCGTTCCATTGGATGTGCACATGGTTGAGGAGTGGCAGGTAGGGGCTTTTTTGATACTGAAAGACGCCGCGCTGGACAAAGCGCAGGAAGTTGTCTTCGCGGGCGGCGATGCGCTGCGCGAGGGAGCGTCGGGCGAGGGCGAGGGCTTGCTCCGGTTCCATGCGAGCGTCGGCAAACTTTCGTAGACCGAGAATGAAGCGCATGTATTTACGCAGCAAATCCGCACCTCGCAATGAACAGAAGCATGGGCAGGGAAGTCACGCTTCTGATGAGTGGACGGGTCCGCATGGGTGAGTCAGCATCCTGGCCGGCTTGGTGACGTTTCCGCACAGAGGCGCAGTTCCTCAGCTTTATTGAGGAGTTTGCTGTGGACTGGTGCAGCGGTATGTGACGCAGCGCACAACGGCATGCGCCGGGGGCGCGTCGGTCGCGGTTGGGAGGCGGGCGGACTGAGGGCTCTAATCCAAGTGCCTGTAGAAGAGGCTGCCGGAAAAGGCCAGGATCGATCTGGGCAGGCGGAGCATGGATTGAGGTACGCGAGGCATGACGCGGCGGGCGAAGTCGACCATGTGGTGGCGACGGGAGGTACGGACGGAATGGTTGGCGCAGGTCCAATAGGTAAGTTTGATGGGTGTTGCGCCCAGATGCTCTTTGAAGGAAATAAGGCCTTGGTTGTTGATCTCGGATCTTCCGAGGTCGAAGGATCGCATACCGTCGCTGATGCCCTGCTGGATGGCCTGCCAGAAGAGAAACGGGGTTCCGCCGAGATAGTTGAAGCGTTCGTCGGAGCATCCATATTTGTAGGTGAGGGTGTTTTGGTGCGACAGGGTGAGGATGGCGGCGGTGGCGAGGTCGCCTTTGAATGCGATGTGGATGGTGAGCCGATGGGCCATGCAGGCGGCGAGATTCTGAAACCAGCGGAAGGACTGCGGAGGGATGCGCTGGCGGCGGCGCGTGCGGAGGAGGAGGCTATAGAACTGGTCGATGAGTTCCAGAGAGCGCCCGCTGACGTATTGCAGGCCTTCTCTTTCAGATTTGCGAATTTTGCGCTGGACGCAGCTCTTGTGGAAGGCGCGGAAGATTTGATCTGGGGAAGGCTCGAGCGAGAGAGTGTGAACGAGGATTCGATTCGAGGGTCGCCAGAGTTCGGTGGGGGCGATGACATCTGAATGGATGGAGCGGATTTCCGCGTAGTCGAAGTCGTGCGGCAGGGAACGGGCGAAATGCTCGGCAAGGTGCCAGCGGGTTTCCGGGGAGTCCGCGAGGAGGTCGCAATGATCGGAAAAAGGAAGTGAAACCCATCGTTTTCCTGTGATCCAACTGCGGACGGGGCAGAAAACCAGGCCGTCAGTGAGGGCTTCTCCGGGGCGGGCGGTGGTAAAGACCAAAGGTTTGAACTGGTAGGTGCGATGCAGAGCGTCCAGCCAGTAGGGATGATGGAATACGCTGGCTCCGGGATGCAAGTCAACGAATGACTTCCAGCGAGGATCCGTCAAAGGGTCAATCGTATCAATGAACATTGCCCTTTCCATTTCTTCCCGATGCGGAGATCCATCTGGCTCCAAACACGACTCAAACGAGTCCTGCGTCTAGTGCAGCAACTCATTGAGCCCCCTGAACCGCCATTACTATCGCAATGTAAGGGCGGCGGATCGATCGCAAGCCTAGATACTTAAGGCGATTCCCTTTTTTGATGCACGATTGCCGAGGCGGGCCGGTCAGCGATCAGCTGACGATACCTGCAAAGCTAACGAGCGGATGTGTTGCAGATCACGTTTCTGCAAATTTGCTGAGGCGGGAAGGGCGGAGCAGGACTTTAGAGAAGCGAGCCTGCACCCAAATGCTGGAAGGAATCTCGTGCATGAATCTGTCGACAGCGCTTCGCCGGCCGAGTGCCAGATTGTGGAGCATGTTCCGGCCGAAAGCTTCCTCGACCAGCTCCCGGCCTGTCGGCGGCAAGGCCTACGAATCGGACGGGCTCGATCACACGCTCCGGGACCAGTACGACATCGAGATGATCGCGCCCAACCGGCGCAAGCGAAGCAGAAGCCAGGATGGGCGCAAGCTGCGCCGCTACCGTAAGGGCTGGAAGGTGGAGCGGCTTTTCGCGTGGATTGCTTTCATTACATGAATACGTTCCGCTTTGCGCCACCGGACACGGGCTTTGAGGACGGCAGTTTCGGTCCGGCGCTCTTTGAGCGCGCAAGGCTGGTCGCCCAGCTATTTGCAACCGGGGATTGATTACAAGTTCTGAGGGGCACGCAAGAGGGAAGGTCAGGGATGCTCCTTGTTGCAGCAGCGAGAGCTGACCCGACGCGGGATTTGCGCGGGTTGCGATATGCTGCTTGCCGTGGTGACGAATGATGCCGTCTTTGACTGGTGTTGCGCGTTGGGGGAAGCTCGCGGCGCAGGGTGGCGCCCGTGTTTCAGCCTGCCTGCAGGGGGCGATCCAATGCAGAGCTTGTTGAGAATATAAGTTGCTGCTGCAACCGGCGGTTGCGGCAAGGGCTCCGGCGTGCGATATCCCACTTTGCTGCGCGGTAGAGATATTCAATCCCCGGATCTGCGAGGGCATTTGAACAGGTTACAGTCTGCGGCGAAATAGTCGCGCTTAATCGCGAATAAATGGTGTGGGTAGAGACCATATCTGCGTAGCAAGATTGTGTCCGCAGGATCTGAGGGAGAGGCCGTGCACGCGGCTGCCAGTGAGGCAGAGATGATCTTTGCGATTGATCAGGTTTCCCAACAGGGTATAAGTCCAACGTTGGGTGGGGCGAGAACGGCATGGCTCCATGTGGGCGTTGCGATGGCCGGCTGCCAGACATCTTCCTGAGTTTTGCAGTGCGCCGGAGGGTGTGACGGTCCAGGTTTCGGCGGGGGCGCCTGAGCAGGCTTCTACAACGCCAGGGGAGGCGAGACAGCGGGTATAACTTTCAGGATTATGTCTGGCGTCCGGGACAATGCGTGTAATGGTCCCGGTGCGCGTGGGAGCGCCGCAGTAGGAGGAGGGGCGGATTTTCCAGATAGCCGTATCGTGAGAAGCGATATGAGCGTGGAGGGCTGATGCGAACTGAGTGCCGGCGCCGGTCCAGAGGTTGTTCGCGGCAAGTCGGCAGTTGGGTCCGGTTAAACCCAAATCCCGGGGGCGTAGATTTACGTTAAGAGACGACGCGCCGCGATTGAGCACAGCGACTGCATAGTTGCCGCCGTCCAATTGCTTGAAGAGCACGTCGAAAGAAGGCGTGCGGCGGATGAGCGTGGCCATGCGACCAAGCGGATTCTGGTCGACGGCGATCACGGCCTTGTTGCCGAGAACCGCAATGGCCGCGGGGCTCAGCTTGCTGAGGTTTGAGCTGAGAATGAGCGGGGAAGACATCATGGACCAGAGGGCGAACTGGCTTCGGGTTTCCGCAAGCGTCATGCCTGGGTCGCCACCGATGATGAAGTCGGCGTTGTTCCAGTTTCCGGGTTTTTGAAATCGACCGAGGGGGAGATTGTAGGCGTAGTTCCACAAGACGCTGTGAAAGCGATCGCGAGCGGGGTCTGAGGGGTTGTAAGTCTGGATGTCGGAGCCATCGCGCCAGAGCTGGCCATACTTGCCGGCCCAGTGGAGGACGTCGTACCAGTCGGGAGTGCCCTGAAAATAGGCCGGCGCGGACTCGAGAAAAACAATCGGCCGTCGGACGCGGCGGAGAGCTCTGCTTTCGGCCTTGTAGGCCTGACGGTATGCGGCAACCTGGCTTTGTCCCCTGGCAACATATATGTTGCAGCCGTCGAGCTTCAAGTAATCCACACCCCAGGATGCGAAGAGCCTGGCGTCCTGCAGAAAATGAGCGGGTCCGCCGCCTTTGGGCCATCCGCTGGCGGCAAAGCCGCCGCAGGTCATATAGCCTGCATCTTCGTAGATCCCAGACTTGAGACCGAGGGCGTGAATGGCGTGAATGACGGGCTTGATGCCGTGAGGGAATTTCTCTGGGTTGGGCTGCAGATTGCCTTGTTTGTCGCGGCTTTTTTGCATCCAGCAGTCATCGATGGTGATGTACTTGTATCCGCGCGCGGCGAGGCCTGAAGCAACCAGCGCGTGTGCGTTTTGAAGGATGGTTTGCGCCGAGTATCCGCACTGGTAGTGGGCCCAGTCATTCCAGCCCATGGGAGGAGTGAGAGCGAGGTGAGACTTTTGTGCGCGTGGAGATGCGAGGGAGGATGGGGCGAAGCAGCAGAAGAGAACAAGGACGGTCGCAAGAGGAATGGCGCGACGGCAGGCAACGCTGATGATGTGGGCACATGTTGTGGGGAGGGCTCGGCAGATATGGTTGTGCAGAAGGGCAAGTGATGAACAGGTGAATAGCGGCATCGATTTTGCGTGAGGCATGGAGCTCTCCTTTGCTGTGGCCAGCCGAATCGGCAATCACCGGATTGCCGCACATTTGCCTGGAATCGGGCAGAGACGGGCCGAAATGGACCGAAATCGGGAAGAGACAGTATGGCATTACGTTTTGTTTCCCTGCAAATCGTTTGTGGTTGAGTGGCTAGGGCGGGAGGCGAGGCGAACGATAGGGAGGATTCCATGCTTGTGGAGCTTGGAGATTGAGTATGACGGCTGGGTTCTTAGCTTGCCGGATTTAGGCATATGGAATCGCAGGAGCAGCGGTCGCAGGTGTGAGGGGCGGCTTGACATGCCGAAAGATGGTGACTATTGTCGAACCGGGTTCGATCTGAATCGTAACGATCAGCAATAAGGGTATTGAGAAGCGGATGGTACGAAAAGGCAAACAGGGATCAACACGCAGAGGGGGCCGGCACGACATGCTCATTGACGAGCGCCGGCAGCATATTCTGAATCGCGTTCGAACGGACGGCAGGGTCCTAGTAGGAGAGCTCTCGGAGGAGCTCGAGATATCTCAGATCACGATACGAAAAGATCTGGACTACCTGCAGGGCAGGGGGCTGATACAACGGTCCCACGGCGGCGCATTGCGCATCCAGCCAAGTGCGATGGTGGATCCGACGCTGCAGGAGAAGGTAAAGCAACACTCGGAGGAGAAGCAGCGAATCGCGGTGCGCGCTTTGGAGATGATTGAGGAAGGTCAGTGCATCATTCTGGATTCCGGCACGACAACGACTGCTATTGCGCGTGGTCTGAAGAAATTCTCCGATCTGACCGTGGTGACGAATGCGGTGAACATAGCCGTAGATCTTGCCGGTACAAGCGTCGAAGTCATTTTGGTGGGTGGCGCCTTGCGGAGGAATTCATTTTCCCTTGTGGGGCCGTTGGCGGAGGAGAATCTTCAGGAGATCCATGCGGATATTTTGTTTCTGGGCGTGGACGGTTTCGATGTGGAGGTGGGAGTTACGACGCCGAATTTCCTGGAGTCTCGTGTGAACCGGGCCATGGTGAAGGCAGCGCGCAAAGTTGTTGCGGTGTGCGATTCGAGCAAGTTTCAAAGGCGCAGTTTATCGCGGATCGCTCCTCCGGACGCGGTGCACTGCGTAGTTACCGATCATCATCTGTCGGATGAGACGGCAGCGGTGCTTCGCAGCCAAGGCATAGAAGTGATTCTTGCCTGATTGAGCGGGTTAGAAAGATTGCTTTGCATGCTAAGTTTCCCATTCGGGCGCGCGCCCGCCGGAGAGGTGGCGCATGACAAAGTAGAGCGTCAAACCGAAGGGGAGCCATAAGACGCCAAAAAACTGGGCGGCATGATCGAGGTTGAGCCAGATAAAGCAGCAGACGAGGAAACCGAGGACGGGGATGGTCGCGGTAGGCTGAATGACGATGATGCCGTAGAGGATCAGGTGTCACAGCTTGAACGATCTGCGGAGTCCGGACGGGTTTTGCGCTGAAGAGTCGGATAGCGGTGTGGCCATGTGGAGCAAACCTCGGGCCCTCGGCTTCATGGCAGGGCGAATCGCGCCTTCGCGAGAGCAAGTCTAAAAATCCCGTCGTATTATCCTTTATTGCGAACCTGCGAGAGGGAGTATGCGTGGCTGCCTGCGGCATGCGCTTGAAAAAGAGGAGCCGGAGTCCGAGATTGCCGAATGAGCCGAACCTTATTTATGAGCTGTATGGGAATTCGGATCGTCCGTTCGCAGATCTCAAGGTGATCGTTCGTAACAGTACGGGTGTTGTTGTCAGGGTGCAGGACGTTCGGCTTATCGATGCATCGAAGGGATCGGTTGTGGATCTGGGGACCGCAGGCTGAGGATCGTGTGCTTTCGGGCAGTTTTAACGAGGGTATGCCGCAGATGGGGATTTACCACCCAGGGGATGTGGCAAATCATGTGCACCTGGGTGTAGGCAGCCAGTTGATCTAAAACCGCGAGAGTGACGAGAGTTTATTTGTAGCGGCGTTGACGTCGAAGCGTTTTCTTGCGGTAGTGAAGCGTTATATGGCTGGAACGAGCCGGGAGATTATGAGGTACGCCTTGTTGCTACGGGGCCGGATGGGATGAAGGCGAGCAGGGTCTGCGGGGCTCGCGTGACCGGATTGATGTCAACGGTATTCGACCCGGCGAAGATCGAGCGCTACCAGCCGTGCCAGGCGGTCGCTTCCGGCGGGTATCGTAGAGCTTGGGGCAAATGACGCTGGCGCGGCCCAGCAGTGCAAACCGAGCCGCAGGAGCCGGGAAGATGAATCGCGATACAAACACCGATGGCAAGAAGCTGGTTTATCCGTTGCGGGACCGACTGCGGAGGTTGTTGCAGGAACTGGTGAAGACCAACAGCGTTGCGGTGCTCGATGATGGGAATGAGACGCGGGCGCAACGGGTGCTGGAGGATTTCTTCCGGGAGCAGGGAATCCGCGCGGAGTTGTACGACACGGCATTTATCCGGGAGTCTGATTTGCGGCACGTGCGGCGATACAAGTCCTACGAGGGCAGAAAAAATCTCAGCGTAAGGTTGGAGGGTTCGGGGCGCGGCAAGAGCCTTCTGCTGAACGGGCACATGGATACCGTTCCGGCGGGGCATGCTCGATGGTCGCGGTCACCGTGGTCGGGCGATTGGCAGGAGGGCCGGGTGCATGGGCTGGGATCGTTCGACATGAAGGGCGGTGTGGTTGCGAATGCGGCCGTGGTGTGCGCGCTGCATGGGGCGGGGATTCGAACGGGCGGGGATGTGCTGTTTGAGTCCGTTGTGGATGAAGAGTGGGGTGGTGGTGGTGGAACAATAGCGGCGCGGCTGCGCGGCGATACAGCCGATGCGTGCGTAATTCCGGAGGGGACTCAACTGGAGATATACCGTGCGACGCGCGGGGGATTTGTGGTGGACCTGATTGTGGATGCGGGCGACCCGGCGGGATATTTTTCGAAACAGGAAGTAGTAAGTCCCGCGATGCCGATGGGGCGGCTGTTGGGATGGGTGGAAGAATGCGCGAAGCTCCGCAGGCAGGTTGAGACTGAGGGGGCTTATAGGGATTTTGCTGATCGAGTGCCGGTGCAGGTGTTGGCTGTTGCAGCGAACCGAATGGATGCGGATGTTCCGTTGAGCGTTCCCTCGCGGGCGACGGTGCGGGTGTATCTCCAGTTTTTGCCGGAGGAAGATGTGGACGGAATTCTTGCCGGACTGGAAAAGAGACTGGCGGAGTTCTGCCGGGCCGATCCGTTTTTTGCGAAGTATCCGGTGCAATGGTTGCCGTTGATTGGGGGTCCGTTGTACGGGCACGAGGTAGAGAAAGAGCATGCCTGGCTGCAATGCATGGAAGTAAGCGCGGCCAGCGCGATGGGGAAGCCGGTTGTGACCACGGCGGCACCTTATCCATGCGACGCGGGACTGATTCACCGAGATTTTGGAATTCCAACGCTGCTATTTGGACCGTGTGGGGCTGGGGCGCACAATCCGGACGAGTATGTGGAATTCGATTCGGTGATCGAGGCGGCGGAAGTGCTGCTGACCGCGACGCTGGCCTGGACCCAGGGATAAGTCCCCAGGGGCTGTTGACACTATCAAGGGAGAACAGGCCCTAGTAAATGCCGATGCTCCGGACGACGCGACTGATGGCGCCGCTAGGGCTGGGATGGTCCGGTTTGAGGCCATGATGGACGGAGGCAAATAAGCCGAGGAGCTGCCCGAAGAGGACGTCGAGAACGGGGCGATAGGAGTCTGGGATGGAGACGTCTATGCCAGGCGTGAGGAGCTCTTCTACGTCATCGCGCAACGATTCCCGATCGTTGATGGAGACGGCGACACGGGTAGCCACAAGCTCTTTGGCGCCAATTTCGCGCAGCAGATCGATTTCGTATTTGCGGCGCTGAGGTTGGCTGGAAAGCAGGCTGACGAACAGGGTGTGATGCTGGAGAGCCGCCATGGGGCCGTGGCGCAGGGCGAGGGTAGCCTGTGACATGGTTTGCACCTTGCCGGCAGTGAGTTCCAGCACCTTGAGGGCGGACTCCATGGCCGTGCCAGCGAGGAGGCCGGAGCCGACGAAGCAGGCTTGCTGATAGCCTTCGCGCGCGAGATGGGACGCAAGCTGGGCGGCCCGAGGCAGCATCGCACGCCCCGCCATCACGAGAGCATCGAGGATGGGGCGGTACTCTTCGATGCTCCATGCGTGTGCGAGGATCTGGCCCGTGAGCACCATGTTTGTGAACGAGCTGGTCATCGCCAGGGACTGGTCGTTGATGGAGTCGTCGAAGGTGATTGCGAGGCAGTTTTCTCGGTTCAGCATGGCGCGGCTCATCTTTCCTCGCTCATTGCAGGAGACGAGGAGGTGAGAGATGGCGGGGTGCTCGGCAATTGCGCGCTCAAGAACTGCGACACCCTCAGGGCTGTCTCCAGAACGGGAAAAGGATATCCACAGGTACCGCTGGCCGGACAGAATGTAGTCGGAGAAGTTGGTGAGCAGGCTTGTACTGGCGACGGGAAGGACCTCACACTGCCATTTGCTGCGCAAGAGGTGGTGCAGCGAGTGGCCGATATAGTCCGACGTGCCAGCGCCGATGAGGAAAACGATAGGCCGCTGGTCTGGCGCTGCACCGATGCCCGCGGCGGTGAGGAATTGCATGAGTTCGGGCAATTTCCAGTCGAGAGCTTTGCAGGTAGCGACCCAGGTATCCGGTTGCTGTGCGATTTCGCGAGGGGTGTGCTCCAAGCCTCGGTCCAGCTTTTCCGCAGGGGCGAGGTCGAGCATTGCGGATAAGGGGTCGGGCATACGTCTCCTCATAAATTAGCCGAAGTGCGGCGGGGCGAATTTTGCAAAGCGTAGCGTAACAAAACGTAATACTGAGGTGCAATTCAAAATTCACGGGGTTTGCGGGGAAAGGCCGTCGGGGAATTCGGAGAGGATTGCGTGGCACTGGAAAGCAGGCGCTGGCAGGGCGGCTGAACTTCAGGCCAGGCAACCTGCAGGCGGCGATGCAGGGCCCCGGGGAGAGACGGGATTATTTGTAACCGCGCAGGAATGAGGTGATTCCGTGGGCCTGTAGAAAGGCGGAGCGCAGGTCTCGATCGCGAAATGCCTCAGTGCCGCCGTTTTTTTGCGTTGACAGGGCTCCGGTGACATTGCCCGCCGCCGCCGCCTGCTGTGGTGAGGCGCCATTGAGCCAGGCGGACAGGAATCCAGCGTTGAAGCTGTCGCCGGCGCCAATGGTGTCGACAGGCTGAACCGAGATTGGGCCGATGACCGATCTTTGGTCCCCATGCTGGACGATTGCTCCGCGGTTGCCGCACTTGACCGCGATGAGAGGCACGGTTTTGGAAAGGGCATCCAGGGATTCTTCCACGGTGTCGCGGCGGGAGATTTTGCGTAGCTCGTCACTGTTCGGGAGGAGGACATCGACGAACGGAAGGATTTCCTGGAGAATGCCATTCCATTGATCCTGAGGATCGTCGTTTGTGTCCAGTGAGATGGTAAGGCCCCGACGTTTGAGATCGTGGAACAAGCGCGGCAAGCCAGCGTGCAGCCCCTTCTGCAGAAAGAGCGAGGAGAGATGAAAGTGGCGCGCGGCAGCCAGATATTCGATATCAAGGTCATCTATAGTCATCTGGAACATGACGCCTGGATAGGTGAGGATATGGCGAGTCGAGGTGTGGGCAAGGAGGACCGTGACGCCTGTTTTTGATTGGCTTGCGCCCTGGTTGCAGCGCTTGAGGTCAACGTTGCTCTCTGCCAGCCACTCCATGGCCAGCCGGCCCATCGCATCATTGCCGGTTTTAGTGATAAACGCGACGCGGGTACCGAGCACGGCGAGGTTGTGCGCAAGAATGGCCGAAGAACTGCCGAGGGTCATTACAAAATCGGAAGCGAGTATTTCGCGATCCAGCGGGAGGCTATGGTCAAGACCGTAGAGGATGAGATCGAGGTTGATCTCGCCTGCGATCGAAATATCGAACTGGTCCATCTCGCTCCTGCGAACTCCGCGGGGTTAATTACCAATGATTATCATTGCTTACGCTTTCTAAGCAATTGTATTGATGGCCTGCCAAGGGGCTGACGGACTGGATGTGCAGAAGGTCCAGGGCAACTTGCTTCAGAGCGCTATCTCCCGTGATTTGGCAGCGGAGCAGGCGGCGATTGTGGAGGCAAGCAAAGGCTTGCTCAATCAGTGTTGAATAGGCTGAAAAAAATGGCTAGCTGGCGGAGAGGGAGGGATTCGAACCCCCGATAGCCTTGCGACTATGTCTGATTTC
>CAZWSD010000055.1:0-12525 GCA_964636535.1 uncultured Acidobacterium sp.
CGCGGTCGCGCGTCTTCAGGGATCTGCTGTTTGCCGAGAAGCGCACCACGGGGCAAACGCTGGGGCTGTTGGCGATGATCTGCATTCCGCTGAGCCTGGGCGTCTGGGTTCGCATTGTTGTTCACAATTTTCTGGCTGCCGATATTTCGTTCGAGACGGCGATACTGCTGGGGATTCTGTTGGGACCAACCGCGGCGGCTGAGGGCGCGTGTCTGCTGGCGCTGCCCGCTGTCCTGCACGGCGAGTACCTGGCGCTGCCGTTTGATGTGGGGGTGGCGGTAATCAGCGGTATTTTTGGCTGGTTTGTGGAGCGTGAGGAGATCTGGTCCTTTTCGCCATTTGTGGATTTAAGCATCTACCAGTGGATTCGGCGGAATCTGAGGAAGCCGCGTTTTGACCGCCAGATTCTATTGATGACGTTAATCGTGAGCCTTGAGATTGTGCGCTCGTGGCTGGCGCGGACCTATCCGCACCGGCTGTTTGCGCTGCCCGAGCCTAACTGGACGATTGCAATTGCGGTATGGGTGTGTTCGACGATGGTGGTGGGGATTCCGCTGAAAATGTGGAATGTGATCCGAACTGAGCAGACGCTGAAGGAGCAGACGCGCCTGCTGCTGGAGGCCCGTCTGGACGCGCTGCAGCGGCAGATCAACCCGCACTTTCTGTTCAACACGCTGAACTCGATTGGCTCGCTGGTGCGGCGCGATCCGGAGCGGGCGCGGGAGCTGATTGTGAAGCTGGCGAATATTCTTCGAGCACTCCTGAAGGATCATGATTCGTATGTTCCGTTCCGCGAAGAGCTGAACTATACGGAGGATTACCTTGGCATCGAGGTAGCTCGCTTTGGAACGGAGAAGCTGAGGGTGATCAAGGACATTGATCCGATGACGCTTGAACTACCGGTGCCGACGATGCTGATGCAGCCGCTGGTGGAGAACAGCATCAAGCACGGACTGGAGCCGCGGATCCACGGAGGGACGATCACTCTGAGGAGCCGGCTGCAGGATGGGCGGTTCATCATCGAGGTGGAAGATGATGGAGTGGGTATGGCGAGCGGCAGCCAGCGCTCGCCGGAGATGCGGACGGGTAACGGGATTGGCATGCGTAACGTTCGCGAGCGGCTGGAGGTGCTGTTTGGAGGCAACGCGCGGTTTACCGTAGTGAGCCGGCCGGGACGGGGAACGCGGGTGACGTTGGACATGCCGATGGATATGGAGCCGGGTCAGCTGGCACGGTCGTCGGCGCGATCGAGCACATCGGCGTAGAACTTTTCGTAGAGCGGAATGATTTTCTGCGCGCAGAACTTGGTCTGGGCGGTGGAGCGGGCGGCGGTGGCCATCTGATCAAGGCGTTGGGGATTTTGGAGCAGATCGAGGGTGGCTTGGGCCATGGCATCGACATCGCCGACGGCGCACAGCCTGCCATTATAGCCGTCGTCAATGAGCTCTGGAACGCCGCCTACGCGGGTTGCGATGGCAGGGACGCGGCAGGCCATGGCTTCCAGTGAGGCGAGTCCAAAGGACTCCAATTCGCTGGGCATGAGCATGAGGTCGGCCAGGGGGAGAAGTTCGGAGACATTGTTTTGCTTTCCGAGAAAGTGAACACGGTCCTGCAGGTTGTGGCGCTTGGCGAGCCATTCGGCGACTGTGCGGTCGGGTCCGTCGCCGATCAGCAAGAGATGGGCGGGTATCTTTTTGGCGACCTCGGCGAAGATGAGCACGGCATCGGGAGCGCGCTTTACGGGGCGAAAGTTAGAGAGATGGACGAGGATGGGTTCGCCTGGGGCTGCGAAGCGCCTTCTGCCGGCGGCACGGACTTCGTCGGGCAGGGGCAGGTAGGTGTCACAATTGACGAAGTTGGGGATGACCTCGATGTCCTTATCGACGCGGAATTCCCTGAGAGTTCGCTCCTTGAGATAGGTTGAGATGGAGGTGACGCCATCGCTTACCTCGATGCCAAAGCGGGTGATCGGCAGGTAAGACTGGTCGGCGCCGACGAGCGTGATGTCAGTGCCGTGAAGGGTAGTGACGAAGGGGATGTGGATGCCGCGGGTGGCGAGCATCTGCTGGGCCAGGTGGGCGGAGATGGAGTGGGGAATGGCGTAGTGGACGTGGAGGATGTCGAGCTTGTAGTAGTCGGCGACGTCGCACATGCGGGAGGCGAGCGCCAGCGAATACGGAGGGAAGTCAAAGAGCGGGTAATTCGAGACGGGAACTTCGTGGTAGAAGATGCCCTCTTCGCGGCCTGTGAGGCGGAAGGGCTGCGAATAGGTGATGAAATGCACCTCGTGCCCGCTTGCGGCAAGCTCGATGCCGAGTTCGGTCGCGACGACTCCGCTTCCGCCGTAGGTTGGATAGCAGGTAATGCCGATCTTCATGGGGCTCGCTTGTCTTAACTTGTTCTTATTGGACGACAGGTCCAGCGGTGACGATGCAAAAGTGACGTTGCAGGGGCTGCAATTCGTCCTGGAAGTATGGCATCCAAGTGTCACATAGAGGATAACGCGCCGAAGTGGATTGTATCGACATGGGCGAGCCCTGGAATCGTCGCGAGGAGGGCGGCGCGTTCGATATCGCGTGATTCGCGGAGGCGGGTTCTTACGGCAGCCAGGGCCGTATCGTTGTATCCGGGGTGGCAGACCAGTTCCCAAGTGCCGACGGGCATGGCGGTTGCAAACTGCTGAATTGTGAATGGATCCAGGGTACCGGTGGCCGCGACGCCAATGGCGCCGTCGGTGGTTGCCAGGTCGGCCTGGCTCACAAGCTTGTGGAATGTGGCTTGCAATCTGCCGCGGAGGAGGCGGACTTGCAGCCGTCGCAATGCAGAGGCTCCTGAGGTAGCGCGCACGGCCCACTCCGGCTCAAAGGGATTGCGAATGGCTCGAACGCCGCAATGCTGGGCCGCGCGGAGGAGTGGACGCAGGACAGCCGGAAACATGTGAGTGTGCTTGTGGGTGTCCAGGTGGGTGACGGTGATTCCGTGGCTTTGGAGGCGGCGAATCTGGGCCCGGACCTCGATCTCGATCTCGCTCTCGCGGATGCGGCGGCGGAGAAGATTGCGGACGAAGATGCCGAGCGTGGGCCGGAACTGATCCATAGCGGAGAGCAGTGAGCTGATTTGATCGGGAGGGGCGGCTGGGCGGCCATCGACAAGGATGATGTGACAGCCGACTCCAAGGTTCGGCTGGGCGCGGGAGGAACGAACCGCGTCCTGGAAAGCAGCGCCAGTAGCCATGAGCGTGGTAGAGGTGAGGGCGCCTTGGGTCGCAAGCTGGAGAATGGAGCGATTGACACCTTCGGTGAGCCCGAAGTCATCCGCGTTGACGATCAGCCTGCGATGGTGGTTCATGGGTGACAGATTGGCAGCTCCATTGCATTGTTTAGTCGCTGTGGGTCGATTTTAAGAGTAATCAGTTCTGCGCCGGTGATCCAGAGGATCGGGCGGGAGGCGGTTAAAATGGGCGACTATGTGGGATGGACCGATGCTGGTTCGCGGAGCGGCACACGGATTTGCGATGGGTCTGCAAGGGCGAACGGGCCGTGAGCGATGACGCTCCATCCTGAGTGTGATGGGCTCGGGGTCGCAGTCCTTAGGGGAATGGTTTGCTGTTAGACTGAAGAAACGCTGGACGTTCATGATGGTCGCGGGCGGTTAGCTCAGCTGGTTAGAGCGCCTGCCTTACAAGCAGGAAGTCGGGGGTTCGAGTCCCTCACTGCCCACCATGCCGTCCCGGATTGCGCCGCTTGCGCGGCATCGATGATCGATGGCCGCCAGGCTTGTTGATTCGCATTTTGGGGAATCCCATTTCTGCCCTACATGATGGAAGCAGTTACCTCCTTATTGACGCCTTGGGTCAAGGGTTTCAAGAGGAGGAATTGATTGGAGCGGGATGGCCGTGCTCTGGGGAGCAAAAGTGGTGGAAGCATTTCCTGGAGTGAATGGATGGGTGGCAGAGTGGAGGTGGTGGAGCCTCCAGCAGCGCAAAAAGTTCATAGGAGCAGGTTGTTTTTACCGTGATTGACCTTTCGGAATCAGCAGTCTACACTCGGCTCATCCAAGAGGCTTGGGATTCGGTCGGGACAGCTCAACAGCTTAGTTCTATTCAGGGTGCTAACGCGAGACTCACCGTGAACCCGCTTGGCGACTATGCGCAGGCTTGGAGCGCGAGCTATTTGCGCGGAGATCTCATGCAAGCGGCTCATGAGGTTGGTTTAGCCGTGTGGGGGAGAACCGAATTCGATCCTATGCCCGACGATTTCACGATATCGAGCGTCCAGTGCGGCTGCAAGGTTACGATCCTAGCGCGACCGGTCGCGTGCCCGTCGCGCGGGCGGACTGAGAAGGAGTAATCCACATGCAAGGACTCGCTCGCCCTGCAGAAGACCCTGCGAGCCCGAGCAAGCCCGCTTCCGGTGGCGGCCAAGGCATCACGATCACGCCATCGGATGTGCGCAAGCTCTTCTTCAAGAGGAAATGGATACTACTGGCGGGCGCGGTGATCGGTCTTGGCCTGGGGATCTACGTTGCCGAAACGACGGTTCCGGAATACGAGGCGGTGGCCAGCGTGGACCTGAATCTGAACCGGACCTCGAACATCGGAATATCGAGCTTGGTGAGCAATGGCTATGCCAACGACTGGGATAGCGCGCAACTGGACACGCAATTGCGCATTATGCAAAGCGCCTCGGTGGCCAAGGAGGTCATCAAGGGAATCCGGTTGTATACGAAGGCGCCCTTTTCGTCAGTTTTTGGCAAGTCCGGGTACCGGGGAACGATTACGTCGTCGCAGATGGACGATATGGCTGCGATGTTGAGGGGATCGGTCGAGGTTACGCGGATTCCGCAAACGGACCTTGTCCAACTTCATTACGAAAATCCGGATCCGGCAGTGGCACAGGCGGTGGCGAACCAAATTGTTGTGGCCTACCAGGATTTTACGCTGCGGACTCACTACGAGACGATGACGGGCATATCGGAATGGCTGTCGCGGCAGATGGCCAGCCTGAAGCAAAAGATGGGCGATTCGCAGAGGGAGTTCGCAGCTTACGAAAAGCAGCACCACCTATTGATGTCCGGACCGAATTCGGAAAGCCTGATTGACTCGGATCTGTCGACGGTAAACCAGCAACTGGCCGAGGCGAAGGCTGACCGGATCGTGAAGGAGGCGCGCTACCAGATGGCGCTGACGCGGAATCCGGACTTGCTGATATCTGTGGCGCCAAATACGGTATTGACTTCGCTGCGCGGGCAGGAATCGGCGTTGATTGTGCAACAGGCACAGTTACGGACGAAGTTTGGTCCGAATTTCCCGAAGTTGATTCAAGTGAATGAGCAGCTTGCTTCGATCCGCAAAGATATCAGCCGCGAGATATCGAACCTGACGCAAAGGTTCAAAGTGGAGTATGAGGCGGCGGTGCAGACGCAGAGCCTGCTGCAAAAGCGGCTGGACCGGACCGAGCAGGCGGCCTACAAACAGAATGAGTCAGCGGCGCAGGCGCAGGTATTGATGCATAATGCGCAGGCTGCATCGGCGTTGTACGACACGCTGCAGCTTCGCTTGCAGGAAGCTGGCATTACAGCGGGATTGAATTCAAACACGGTCGAGGTGGTGGACAGGGCGACGCTGCCGCGCGCGCCCGTGAGCCCCGTAAAGAAAAAGGACATAGCGCTCGGGCTCCTGGGAGGATTCGCGCTTGGATTGATCATTGCGATTGTTCTTGAGTCGCTCGACGATACGATTCGGACGTCGGAGGACGCAGAAGGCTTGTCGCGTCTTCCAGCCCTGGCGGTGGTTCCGCAATTCCATGAGGCTCCGCGGAGTGGCCGCGCCGGTGCGTCAAAGGCGGGTCGCCGGGAGCGGGGCTCGCGAGAGAGCGGGACGAGTGGGCCGCAGATTTCCCGAGATCTGGTTACGCTTCTGGAGCCGCAATCGGTGGCCGCAGAGAGCTTTCGTACCCTTCGCTCCTCGGTTTTGTTATCGTCGGTGGATCCGCAGCCGCGCGTGATTCTAGTGGCCAGTGGGCTGGCCGCGGAGGGCAAAAGCACCTGCGCAGCGAATCTCGCGATTTCCTTTGCTCAGAGGCCGGCGAAGGTATTGCTAGTGGACGCTGATTTGCGGAAGGGCACGCTTCATTTGAAGTTCCGCATCTCGAATCGGACAGGACTTTCCACCTATCTGACGCGTGAGGCCGGCGAGACGGCGTTGCGGAAGCCGATGGAGAATCTTCCCGGCCTGACGGTTCTTCCGCGGGGACCGGTAGCGCCGAATCCCGGTGAAATGCTTGCGTCGGGCGCGATGGCCGCAGCCATCAACAAGTGGCGAAGCGACTGGGATTACGTGATCCTGGATACGTCGCCGATGCTCGCGGTCGCAGATGCGCTTAACCTTGTCCAGAGTGTGGACGGAGTGCTTCTGGTGATCCGGTCGGGGGTGACTCGAAAGAGGGCGCTGCAGAGAGTACGGGAAACGCTACGGCGGGTGGATGCCCGAGTTCTTGGCACGATTGTGAATGGCGTTGACCTGCGCCTGGAGAATTACTACACCTATTCCCGGGGCTATGAATACTCTTACCGCAAGGGGTATGAGGCCTCGTATGGTTCCGGATACGGAGTGAAGGATGCCGACGATGAGTCGTAGGCTTGCGCTGTGGGTTTCCGTGCTGATGTTGGCCGCGAGCCTTTGTTATGGGCAAAGCTTGCCATATTCGGCGCAGGTGGGCGCGCCCACGATAAGGACGGATGGGTCGGCACCGGCCATTGTGATAGGCCCGGGCGACATCGTGCAGGTGAAAGTCTTCGACGTGAGCGAGCTGTCTGGAGAGTTTCGTGTTTCGCAGAGCGGGCGGATCGACATGCCGCTGATTGGGGTAGTGAAGATTGCGGGGTTTACCGCAGACGAAGCAGCGAGGGACATTGCAGATAAGCTGAAGAATGGCGGCTTCGTTCTGCATCCCCAGATCACCTTGCTGATTGCGCAGTACGCGACGCAGGGCGCTGATGTGATGGGGGAAGTGAGGAAACCAGGAATATATCCTACGCTGGGAACGCGAAGGCTGCTGGATATGCTCACGCTTGCGGGGGGTGTTACGCCGTCAGCCGGAAATCTTGTGACGATTATTCATCGGGATGATCCGCATCATCCCGTATATCTGGCGCTGGCGCAGGGCGCGGCCGGGTACAAAGCGCAGGCGAATCCAGTGATTCTTCCCGGCGACACGATCGTCGTTCAGAAGTCAGGGATTGCTTATATCATGGGCGCGGTAGGGCGGCCGGGAGGCTACCTGGTGGATAACAATGAGCCTATCACTTTGATGGAGGCGATCACGCTGGCGGGTGGCACGATGGTGACTTCAGATATCAAGGATATCCGGCTGATACGGAAAGTGCCGTCGGGTAAAGCAGAGATAAAGATCAATCTGAAGAAGATATTCCTTGGGAAGGAAGCGGACATCGCTGTTGAGAATGGCGACATTATTTACGTTCCCACGAGTAACGTGAAGGCTTTCATTTACCAGGGATTCAACGGAATAGCGTCGGCCGCGAATACGGCAAACGTAGCCGTATATGCGTCGCACTACTGAGGTGGAGGGAAACTCCAGGAGCTATTCGCATTCAGGGCATTAGCCAAATCGAGGGATATGGCGCCAGGCCGGGGCTCCAGGTGGGCGACGGAATATTTGCGGGAGACGAGCTATCTCGTCCGCGGGTGATGTATTTCTTCTACTATCCTCTCATTCTGGGGTCGGCCGCATTGCTGGCGTGGATATTCCCGACCGACCGGATGACGGGGATATCGTCTGCAATTGCCACGGTGGTCTCATGTCTGATGATGTGGGACTTCCTATTTACCGGGCAGGTGATACGTTTTTCCACGATCTGCGCCATGGGGCTGACGATTGGCTACGGGGCCGGGACGCTGAACAGCTGGTTGACGATTCCACGCGGTAATTTTCCGCTGGCATCGGTGATCGGGCAGACGGTGCCGGAACTGGCGAATGGAGTGGCCGCGGCCCTGATGGCGTGTGCGGTCTTGATGGTGCTTGGGGAGTTTCTTGAGAAGCCCATCTGGACGATGGCCAGTAGGCTAGAGCTGACGGAAGGGGTCAAGCGGGTGCTCCTGGCGAATTCCGGTATTTTGGCTGTCGCTGCCGGGGTGGGAATGTTTCATCAGGGAGGGCTGAAGACGTCAGGGGCTCACCATGCGGGTTTTGTTGCGGAAATGGTGGGGTTTCTGGTTCAGCCCAGCGTTATCGTGGCAACGATCGCATTTCTGGTAGAGCGGGACAAGGTGAAGAGGTACTTGTTCGGGGCGATCATGGCATTTCTGTGGCTCGTGACCCTGACGCAGGGAAGAATGACGCTTGTCTACCCGGCGCTGGTGACTGTGGGGCTCGCGAGATACGCCGGTTATCGATGGGACCGCATTTCGTGGAAAAAGGTATTGGTGCTGGCGGCGGGGCTGTTCTTTTTGATTTTTGGTGTGTTGACCTATCAACTGTTGCGAATTGCGGGCGGACGCGTCTCCAGCCAGAACATTGGAGCCGAGGTGAATCAGGCGCAGCGTTGGGCAGCAAAGGGAGAGGCGTGGAGGATTGCAACAAGTTCAACGGTTGAAAACGTGCAGGGGAGAACACTGATCGTAAGTTTTTTGAGCGATCTTCTCTACCAAACGCAGACGCATACCCCTGCGCTTGGAAAGGACTTGTTGCTGCAAATAGAGATCGACATACCTTCTGTGATTTACAGGAATAAGCCGACGCTTGCTGAAGAAAATATTGCGTCGCGGACTTTCGGGCTGTTTTATACAGATCAGCCGAATTCAGTTTTTACGGCGGGGGCATTGGATTTTGGGTTTTGGGGAATGCTGATTTATCCGATCGCGATCATGCTGTTTTTCTCGCTGGTGCTGCGATTGGGAGCCACCTATTTGCCCTTCGAGCTGTTTCTTTATGGTCTTGTGGCTTTTGTTGTACGGACGATGGGCCCTGAACTCCAGATAACGGCGTATTTTGAGACGATCAGGAACTTTATTGTATTTTCGGTTTTGATCTATGCGGTGTTGCGCCTTCCCCAGTTCAGGCGAAGCGCGGTGGACCAGTGAGGAGTTTTCCGGATGGCAAATAGAGGCTGGAAGTGGCGCTCCTGGAGTTTTGCATGTCTTGTCTATTGTCTCTGGACTATGTGCGGCGCGAGGGGATGGTGTCAGCAGGTATCTGAACAGGTAAATGCGGGAATCAGTTCGTCCTTTGTGTCTTCCTCGGTGGACGCGGAGGTTCGAACAAGGTCTGCAACAGAGGATAGTGCGGGGGGTGGGTCGTTTTCCGCCGGCGCGCCGGTTTCAGGAGAAACGGGGGTCACGTTTGGCTCGGGGAGCGTGATTCCGACGAGTGAAATGAGCTTTGACGGGGCTGGCGGCTTTGGTGGGACAGAGATGGTTACAAATTGGAATGGTTCGGCCGCAGAGAATGTTGGGAATGTGCCGGCGATGAGTGGAGGAACGATGGGGAGATCGGCTTTACCCCGGGGAATTCGGGTTGCGAGACCAAGTAGAGGGGGGGTATCCGGGTTAGAAAAAGGCAGCTTTCCAGACAGCACCAGAGAGTGGGTCTCAGCGAGTCCATCGTTGAACTCGGACACTCTGCATTTTTTCGTGGTCCGCCAGTGGAACTGGTCGCCGGACTTCGGTTCGAGGAGTCACTTGAACCCTTCTTACCTGGTAAGAGCCCAGCCCGTGCGCACTTTTCCGCAATTGGGCGCGAAGAGTCTTGGATCGCTTGAAGGCGAAGGGCTGGAGCCCGGCGTGACCCCGGATGTGAATTTTGTGGTTGGTTCGGGAGAGATTCCTGATCCACTGGCGAATCAATCACCAGATATTACATCTTCCGTTCCGCAGGACTGATATGGAGTTTGCGTTGCGGCCGGTACGTGCGTGTTGGCCAACTGAATGGACGGCAAAGCATCGGTAGACGGCACCTAACTGGATTAGGCGACTGCAGGCGGGGGACGTTTCACCGGGTTGACATGGATTGTAGGTTCGGTGATTCTAGGCTTGCTCGCTGAGTGGCATTGTTGGATTGGCGAATCGGCATCAGTAATTCTTACAAGACAAGCATTCAATGAGGTACGCATTTGAAGACGGACGGTAAGGAGCTCTCAATTGCTGTAGTCGGGTCAGGTTATGTTGGCCTGGTCGCGGCGGCTTGTTTTGCTGAGATAGGTCATCGAGTGATCTGCGTGGATAACGATGAGGCGAAGGTGGCCATGCTGCGGTCGGGCGGGGTTCCGATCCACGAGGAGTATCTTCCGGAGTTGCTGGATCGGCACCTGGGCAGCAGAGTGGAGATTACGTCTGATCTTGCGAGCGCAACGAGCCAGGCGCAGATGATTTTCATTGCAGTGGGCACTCCCCAAGGGAAGACGGGAAGTGCTGACCTGTCTTACGTAGACGCGGTGGCGAGCGAGATTGCGAGATCGATTCGCGAATACAAGGTGATCGTGGAGAAGAGCACGGTTCCTGTCTACACGAATGAGTGGATTCGCAGGGTGATTGCAAGAAACGGAGTTGCACCAGAACTGTTTGACGTGGCTTCGAACCCCGAGTTTCTTCGCGAAGGTACGGCCGTGGTTGATTTTCTGCACGGCGATCGAATCGTGATAGGAGCCGACAGCGAGAGGGCGATGAGTCTGTTACGGAAGGCCTATGAACCTCTGACTGGGGGCGGGTATTACGATTCCACGAATGCTTTACCCGGCCCACGGAGCCGGATTTCTCCAACACCGATACTGGAGACATCAACGAAGGCAGCGGAGTTGATCAAGCATGCGTCAAATGCGTTTCTGGCGATGAAGATCTCCTTTATCAACGTGGTCGCCAATATTTGCGAAGAAGTGGGTGCGGATGTTGAGGACGTGGCTCGCGGAATGGGCATGGACAGCCGCATTGGCCCGCGATTCCTGAGCGCGGGGATTGGATACGGAGGCTCGTGCTTCCCAAAGGATGTGGCGGCCTTCCGGTACGTGGCGGAGCAGATGGGAGTTGACTTCGGACTTTTGGGTGAGGTCGAAAAGATCAATGAGGATCAGCGCAAGAGATTCTTCCAGAAAGTGCGTTCGGTGTTGTGGACACTTCGAGGGAAGCGGATTGCGGTTCTGGGTCTTGCTTTTAAGGGAGGAACGGACGATATACGGGAATCACCGGCGCTGGGAATCATAGAGCAGTTGCTGCATGAGGGGTGCAGGGTGAACGCTTATGATCCGGCCGCGATGGCGCGAGCGGGGGAGTTAATTCCTGAGGGTGAGAAATTGCGGTATGCGAGCGATCCTTATGAAGCTGCGCAGGACGCAGATGCCCTGCTTCTGCTGACAGACTGGGAGGATTTCCGGCAACTGGATCTGGTCCGACTGCGCTATACCCTTCGGTATCCCATCATCATTGATGGAAGGAACCTTTACGATCCGTCGCAGATGGCCGAACTCGGATTCACTTACGTGAGCGTGGGCAGAGTTGGAATGGTTCAGACGCGCGAAGTTCCGGCAGAGCGCATTGTGCCCTAGTTTTGGCGCGAATGGTATTTCGAAGGCACCTGATGCAGATTGAAATCGGTGAGCCGTGTCGGAAGCTGGTAATACGGTATGAAGCTAACAGATGAAAGAATTCTGATTTGCGGTGGCGGCGGATTCATTGGCGGTCATCTGGCGCGCGAGCTGCAGGCGCAGGGCCTGAATGTTACGCGGGCAGTGGATATCAAGCCGCTGGACGAGTGGTTTCAGCGGACCCCGGGCGTGGAGAATCTTGTTCTCGATCTGCAGGATAAGGCGAGGTGCGTGCAGGCTGCGCAGGGAATTGACGTGGTGTTCCAGTTAGCCGCAGACATGGGCGGCATGGGTTTTATTGAAAACAACAAAGCGCTGTGCATGTTGAGCGTTCTGACGAATACCCACATGCTGTTGGCCGCGCGGGATGCGGGCGTGCAGCGATTCTTTTATTCCTCCTCAGCGTGTGTGTACAACGGGGACAAGCAGAAGTCAGAAGACGTAGTGCCGCTGAAGGAAGAGGACGCCTATCCTGCCATGCCGGAAGACGGATATGGATGGGAGAAGCTTTTCAGCGAGCGGATGTGCCGTCACTTTGAGGAGGATTTTGGTCTGCAGACCCGAGTGGCACGCTACCACAATGTCTACGGGCCATTCGGGACCTATGAGGGTGGGCGCGAAAAGGCGCCGGCCGCCATTTGCCGCAAGGTGATCGAGGCAAAGCAATCAGGGCGGCATGAGATTGAGATTTGGGGAGATGGACACCAGACCCGCAGCTTTATGTACATTGACGATTGCCTCTACGGTACGCGGGCAATTCTTGAGAGCGAAATCCGAGAGCCGATCAATCTTGGGTCGAGTGAGGTGGTGACCATCAATCAGCTCGTGGATATCGCAGAGGAGGTCGGCGGCGTTAAGCTCGAGCGGCGCTACAAGCTTGATGCGCCGAAGGGCGTGAACGGAAGAAATAGCGACAACACGCTGATCGAGAAG
>CAZWSD010000056.1:0-12451 GCA_964636535.1 uncultured Acidobacterium sp.
GCGCTACTGGACGCTGCTGACCGACCTGCGCCAGTCCGAGATCGACCAGATGCAGGCCGATGTTGCCGGCGGCAAGCTGCATCCCATGGAAGCCAAGAAGCGCCTCGCGCGGACGATTGTCGCCGGGTTTCATTCTGACGAGGCCGCACAGTCGGCGGATGAAAACTGGGCGCAAATGTACCAGCAGAAAAAAGTTTCCGGCGATATTGAATCGGTTTCCGTCAGTGCGCAAGACATTAGTGTGTCGCCCGTCAAACTGATGGCCAACAAAGAGGAATACGCTAAAGCGGCTCAAGAAGAGTTGGAACGCGAGGATGGAGCAGAGGGAATTCTCAGCGGTGGCTTCATCGAAGCCTACTCGGTTGTTAAGCTCATTCGCGAGCTGCGACTTGCGTCCGCCACAGAAGCGGCCAAGCTCATAAAAGCTGGCGCTGTCTATATTGATGACAAGAAGCAGACAGACACGGTTTATACCCGAACGGTGATGCCGGGCCCCACCGCTTCGAATCCGCTACGCCTCACCGTCCGCGTCGGCAAGCGCGCCAAGGTTGCCGTCATCGAGTAAGGATACTTCTCATATGCTCGCCCGCCTCCCCGGACTGAAAGGAGTGGATGTGGGCCTCGCGTGAAACTCGTGCATTGAGCCGCAGTTCTTTTATAAAAGGGGCATTCACGGCTTGTTTGGTCTTTCGGAATGCGACGGCAGGGTAAGCTCCCAACTGTTCCGCCCGTTCGATGGCGGCCGTTTCCAGGCATTCTGAGGGGACCAGATCTTCCACTAATCCAAGTTGCTGCGCCTGAAGACCATCAAAGGTTTCGCAGCCATAGATGATCCTGGTCGTTGCCAGACGGCCCACGCATCGTTGAAGAATGCAGGCTCCGATAGTGCAGGCGACGCCCTTTTTCAACTCCCACATGGAAAACTGACTATTCTTGCCTGCCACGCGCCAGTCGCCCATCAGCGCCAATTGCATTCCTATTCCGATGGCATAGCCATCCACAGCCATGACCACGGGCTTGTTGACCGAAAGCACAGATATATAGAGATCAATTGTCCGCTCAATCCATGCAGCGACACTTTCTGGTTCCGTCATGGACGACAGTTCCGCAAAATCCCCTCCTGCGCTGAAGGAGCGGTCCGGTCCGCCCGTAAGGACGATCGCGAGCACATCCGGATCAGCATCGGCTGCTTTCAGTGCTGTGCAGAGTCCCCTTGAGATCTCTTCACTTACTGGATTCAACGGCTTCCTATGATTGATCTGCAAGATTTGCGTCGTTCGGTCTTGCCGGCACAGCAGAACAGAACTGGCAGACATAGGATTAGTCGAGACCTCCGAGTGGCGTATCAAGTTGGTTAACAGTGAGCAATAGCGCTATGCTAGCACAAGCCAAATCATGCCAATGCCTGTAGAAGTCTTCAGTCCGCAGAACGAGAAAGCAGTTTGCGCGGACTCGGCCGCCTCGCAGCGGCTCTCCGATTGTTGGCTTGCGGCCTTGGGCACGCGCCCAACCCATGACGAAGATACGCTAGGGGCGCATGGAGTAGGGCGCAAATACCTGATCAGACTGGCGAGTCGTGTCAGGGGGGCCTTCGGGTGCGATCTCACCGCGCGCTGCTTCCATCTGGATATCCCATTTAGGTCAACCGCTGCGCTGCTTCAACCACTCTTGTTGTCGGGCTCCGCCAGTAGCCCGGAGGTCTATCTTGCTCCTGGTCAAGTAGGAACCTATACCGGTGAACTCCTGCTCCTTAAGGACTATCCTTGTCCTGAGCAAATCAGGTTGATCCGATATCCCAGCCTGGCGAGGATGCTCCGATCACGCCAGATTTTTGAAGATATTGTGCAGGCCACACTGGATCAACTACCGTCCCCTAAAGATCGGTGCTCTAATCTGGTCCTCGCAGGGTATTCGTTTGGGGCTCACGTCATGCACGAAGTTGCGTGTCGTCTGGCGAGAATAGGCAGAGAGCCTTCCCGGCTCATTCTCATGAATTCCGTCGCATTTCCTCAGCGGGAACACCTGTCGGGGGCCGATCTGCGTTTCAGTGAGTGCTGCTCCCTGAGAGATCTTGCATGTGCTTTTGTCTGGAAACTCAGTGGTTCGAACCATAGTGGGTTGCGGAGACTGTCCTCCCTTCTTGGGCTGCTGCAGAAGGGCGGTCTTATTGAATCGCTAGAGGAGTTTGAGTTTCCTCTCAGCAGACGAGTCCGGTTGCGCTCCTCGCAGGAGTTCCATCCATCACGGTTCCCGGGGGACATTTATCTGCTGCGTCCGTCTGAAGGCGTGCCTACTTCAGATGATGGTTGGTCGGCACTTTGTGACCGAGTGCATTGCATTTCATTTCCGGTTCCCCGTCCTGATTTTCTCAACGCATCCCACCGCAGACTCATAGCTCAGGAGTTTGGCCGCTTGGTTGCGCAGCCACCAGATCGCAGTCGATATCCAGTTCTGCCTAGTCACAATCGCTCTGGGGCGGTTATGTCACGATGTCCGTGATTGCCTCCCAGGGCGCACGCCTTGGTGCGACGAGGCCTACACCGCAGCCAGCCGCTGTCGCGCGGTCGCCGTGGCCTCGGCTTCGGCGGGCACTTTGTCACCGCGCGTCACCAACTCCCAGGCAGACTTGTCTTTGAGCAGCCGCGAAACCAGCGCCGTGTGCATGGCGTGGCCGGCGCGCTCGGCCTTTACGTGGCCCAGAATCTGGTGGCCCACCAGCGCCAGGTCGCCGATCAGATCCAGCACCTTGTGGCGCACAAACTCATCGTCAAAGCGCAGGGGCCCGTTCTCGACGCCGCGTCGCGTCAGGATAATCGCGTTCTCGTCCGACGCCCCGCGAATCAACCCCATGTCGCGCAGTTTGTTTTCGTCTTCCTTGTAGCCGAAGGTGCGCGCCGGGGCAATCTCCTTGCCGTAGTTGCGCGAGGCCAGGTCGACCACAAAGCCCTGTCGTCGGATGGGCGCGGGGAAGTCGATCTGGTAGGAAACCCGATACCCATCGCCCGGATACACGCCGATAAACTTGTCGCCGTCTCGCACTTCCACATCTTTCAGCACGCGCAGGTACTGGCGCTTGCGCCGCTGCGTCTTCAGGCCCACTTTGCGGAAGGCCTCCACGTAGGGCAGCGCGCTGCCATCCAGAATGGGCAGCTCCAGGTTGTCCAGCTCCACCGCCAGATTGTCGATGCCCATGCCCACCAGCGCCGAGAGCAGATGCTCCGTGGTGGAAATCAGGACGCTCTGGCGCATCAGGCTGGTGGCATAGCTCACCTTGGCCACGTTGCGGCCTGTGGCGGGAATCTCAAATCCTTCCAGGTCGGTCCGGCGGAAGACCACCCCCGTTCCAGCCGGCGCAGGCAGCAGTTTCATGTTCACCGGGGCGCCGCTGTGCAGGCCGATCCCTGCAAACTCTACGGGTGTTTCAATCGTCTGTTCGTGATGTGCAGCTTCCAGCAAGCCCGAGCCCTCAGTGAAGCAATAGACTATCTCTGCGGGACGGAGTTTACTTGTTGCATTTTTGCCACACTGCGGGGCGGCATCGGCACAGCCGTCCTGGGCGCGCAAGGAGGGGCCATCCATGCCCAAATCAGACGCTGGTCTTTCATTTCAAACGGGTTCGCTGCTGGCCCTTGCGGCCAGAGCCGAATCTGCACTGCTCGGCCGGCTTCGCCATCTTGTCGAGATCGAATCGCCTTCGCATGATTTTGCCGCCGTCAACCGCTGTCTGGAAGCAGTGGCCGGGATGGGCGCAAAACTGGGCGCAAAACCGCGCCGCCATCGCTCCCGAACCTCGGCCGATGTGCTGGAGCTGCGGTTCGCCAGCCGCAAACAGGGCCGCCCGCTGCTGCTGCTCGGCCATCTCGATACCGTCTGGCCAATCGGCACGCTCGCGAAGATGCCCATGCGCCAGATCGGGAAGGACGGAGAGGAGCGCATTTGCGGCCCCGGCGTGCTCGACATGAAGTCCGGCGTGGCGATGGCGCTCACGGCGATGGAGATTCTTCAGCAGGCGGAACTGCTCAACCGCGCCGTGACCCTTCTGCTGGTCGGCGACGAAGAGGTCGGCAGCCAGTTTTCGCGGCCCATTACGGAACGGCTGGCGCGGGAGTCCGCGGCGGTTTTTGTCCTTGAGCCGGCACAGGGTCTGGATGGCGCATACAAGACCTCGCGCAAGGGCGTGGGCGACTACAGGCTCTCGATTGAGGGTGTGGCCGCCCACAGCGGGCTGGACTTTACCGGTGGCCATTCGGCGATTCATGAGCTGGCATACCAGATTGAGCAGGTCCGTGGCTTCACTGATTTGAAGCGCGGCATCACCGTGAGCGCCGGCATCATATCCGGCGGCAGCGCGCGCAATGTGATCGCCGCGCATGCCGAGGCGGACTTTGATGTCCGCCTAACCCGCGCCTCCGACGCCGCGCGCATCGACCGGAAGTTTCATAAATTGCGTCCTCGCGACGGCCAGTGCGTCTTATCCTTAAAGGGAGGCGTAAATCGTCCTCCCATGGAGCGTTCCCGCGGAACGGTGGCGTTGTTCCGGCAGGCCGCAACCCGAGCCCGCGAACTCGGGTTCACGCTGAGTGAGGCGGCAAGCGGCGGAGGTTCGGACGGCAACTTTACCGCGGCTTTGGGCGTCCCAACACTGGACGGCATGGGCGCGGTCGGCGAAGGCGCGCATGCCTCGCACGAATCGGTGTTGCGCAGGCATCTTATTCCGCGAACGGCACTCCTCGCGGCGATGGTGGCGAGTGCAGAGAGGTGAGGTTTTTTGAATGCTCAAGGTGATGGAATTCGTGCTGATGGGCGCGGCGGTGCTGGTCATTGCCGGCCTCATCTTTGCCGGGCCGAAATCCGCGCCGCCTCAGGACGACGATCCGCCGCTGGGAGCCGCGGAAAATCATCGCCCCTCAGACGAGAACGACGGGAAACACACTGTTGCCTAGATAGCGCGCGCGCCATTCGGCGTTGAGGGGCGGGGCTGTCGGGGATCTTTACATTGCCGCCGTTTGCGCGATTTTCATTTCCACGCCTTCGATCATCGCCGTCACCAGCGCCAGCGGCAGTCCCACCACGTTGAAGTAGCAGCCGTGAATGCGCGGAATCCAGCGCGCAGCGTACCCCTGGATGGCATACGAGCCAGCCTTGTCGTGCGCCTCGCCCGTCCGCAGGTAGGCGGCGATGTCATCCTCGCTCAAGGTTCGCATCGTCACGCAGGTGACTTCCGCGGCCACCTCGGTGTGATCGCGGGCAACCAGCGCGACTCCGGTGATCACCTTGTGGGTCGCCCCGCCCAGCAGGCGCAGCATTCGCGCCGCATCGGCGTCATCGGCGGGCTTGCCGAGGATCTGGCCGCTGGGCGCAACCACCGTGGTGTCAGCGCCCAGCACCATCAGGCTCACATTGGCCGCGTATTTCGGTGACTTGGCAATTGCTTCGGCCTTTTCGCGCGCGAGCCGCGTGACATATGCAATGGGCGACTCATCCGAGCGCGGATCTTCGTTGATCAGGGCGGCAGCAACTTCAAATGAAAAGCCGGCCTGCGCCAGCAGTTCGCGCCGGCGCGGGGAAGCAGAAGCAAGTACGAGCATAGGGTCGATTATTTCAGACCAGGCGGAAATCGCCCTACGCATGCGCAGGCTCCGCCTATTCGCACCAGGGCCTTCAGCCGGGGAACTCCGTGCCGATGCGCTGCCCTTGCGAATCGCAAACGCCCCAGGCCATGTGCGGGGTATTGTGCGCGATGCCCCAGCGGCCATCCGGCGCCAGCAGGAGGATGCCTCCGTGGCCATTGAGCCGCTTGGCAAGGTACGTAATCGATGCCTGCGCGGCATCCTGTGGTGCGCTGCCGGCCTGTACGCGATCGGCCGCCCACTTGCCGAGCACCAGCTTCATGATCGGCTCGCCCCATCCGGTGAGCGAAACCGCCGCGCTCAGGTTGTCGGCGTAACAGCCGCAGCCAATCAGCGACGAGTCTCCCACGCGGCCCGGCGCCTTGTTCAGCGTGCCGCCTGTCGAGGTCGCCGCCGCGATGCGCCCGTCGGCATCGAGCGCCACCGCGCCCACGGTGTCATGCGAATCCATCGGGGCTGAGGTTATGGGAGGTCGCATCTGGGGCGGTTCTTCCCCGGAAAAGCTGCTGTCCGGCAATCCGGCTCGCTCCCGCTCCTGGGCCTCGCGCAGGCGTGCGCGTTCGCGGTCGACGATCAACTGCGCGTTATCGATGAGCGGCATGCCGTGCTCGTGCGCGAATGCTTCCGCGCCCTGGCCGACAAAATACACATGGCGGCTTTTTTCCAGGACCAGCCGTGCTGCGCGGATGGGATTCTTGAGCCGCTCCACGCAGGCCACGCCCCCGGCCAGCATGCGCGCGCCGTCCATGATGAGCGCGTCCATTTGTACGCGTCCGTCGCGCGTCAGAAAGCTGCCGGTTCCCGCGTCAAACGCCGGGTCGTCTTCGAGGGTCGTGACCACCGTCTCGACCGAGTCCAGCGCCGAGCCGCCCTTTTCCAGCACTGCGTAGCCCGCTGCCAGTGCCTTCTGTATGCCCGCGCGATGCGGATCCAGTTCGTCGCCCGGAATCGCCCAGGCCCCGCCATGAATGAGTAAAACAGGCTTCATGTTTGCACCTGCCAAACTTGTGAGTATACGGGATGGCAGCCCTTTGCGGTATTTCCGTCATCTAGCTCAAGGGACGCCTCGTGTCGAGTGGCCGAACTCTGCTCAACCGGGTTGCGTGTCCGCCCGCATCCGAAAGCCAGCCAACGCATACTCTCAGGAGCACGAATGCACTGTCTTGCCTCGCTTCCAATGATCTTCCTGGTGATACTCGGGAGAGTCTTCAAGGGTTCGCAGAATCCGGTCCACAAAATTATTCTGGGCACCGTGGTTCTGCTCGGCGCCCTCTTCGTCAGCGTCGGGATTTACAACTTTGTTTTCCGGGTTGTGCTTCGCCGCAAGATAACCTTCGAGCATCACGGCACGCTTCGCCGCTTCCGCAAGCCTGCCCTCTGGCTGTTGGTGATTGCGGCCGCCATGAGCGCCTTTCCGGCTTTCGGCTTCAACGCGCAGATTGAGGCTATTACCGAGCACGCGCTACACATCTGCCTGCTGCTGTGCAGCGGTTGGATGCTGGTCGCGGCCGTTTACGCGGTGGAAGACATGCTCATCAGGCGCTACGATATCAGCGCCGCGGACAACCTGAGCGCCCGCCGCATTCGCACGCAGATGGCCGTCATCCGCCGCCTGGCGCTGTTTTTCATCTTCCTGCTCATCGCCGGACTGATCCTCTACACCTTCAACCACACGCGCGTCTGGCAGTACGGCGCGGGCCTCATCGCATCCGCCGGACTTGCATCCTTCGCCCTGGCCTCTGCCGCCAAGACCACCGTCGGCAACCTGCTGGCAGGCATCCAGATTGCTCTCACCGAGCCCATCCGCATCGACGACGTCGTGATCGTCGACGGACAGTGGGGCCGCATTGAAGAGATCACCAGTGCCTACGTTGTCGTGCGCATCTGGAACCTCGAGCGACTCATCGTCCCCCTCACCTGGTTCATTGAGAATCCCTTCCAGAACTGGACCCGCACCTCCGCCGACCTCCTGGGCACGTTTTATATCTACGTCGATTACACCTGCCCCATCGAACCGCTCCGCCAGGAACTGACCCGCGTCCTCCACAGCACTCCGCTGTGGGATGGCAAAGTCAACGTCCTGCAGGTCACCGATCTGCTAAAAACCACCGTGCAGCTGCGCGCCCTGATGAGCGCCGGCGACTCCGGCAGATTGTGGGATTTGCGCTGCTACGCCCGCGAGAAGATGATCGAGTTTATTCAGAAGAACTACGCGCAGCACCTTCCCACGCTGCGCTTTGCCGATCGGCCGGATAAACCGGATAGCGAGGTCAGGAATCTGGCACCGGAGTTGCAGCACGGCGGTTGAGGGCGGAACCACGCGGGCGACAAAAGCCGCCGGGCGGGGAGCTCCGGCGGCTTCCGCTTCTGGGCAAGAGGGCCAGCAACAGCTATTTCAGAGCGGAAAGCACCAGCTTGGCGATGGTCGCCAGCTGCATGTTAGAGGTTCCTTCGTAAATTTTGCCGATCTTGGCGTCGCGATAATACTTCTCCACGGGATAATCCTTCACAAATCCCGACCCGCCGTAAATCTCCACCGCCAGGCTCGCCACGCGTTCGGCGGTTTGCGAGGCAAAATACTTCGCCATGGCCGCCTCGCGCACAAAATTATGCCCTCCGTCCTTGAGCCGCGCCGCGTTGTAGACCATCAACCGCGCCGCTTCAATGTCGGTCACCATCTCCGCAATCTGAAACTGGACGCCCTGAAACTCCGCAATCGGCTTGCCGAACTGCTTGCGCTCCTTGGCATACTTCGCCGCGTGATTCCATGCCCCCTGCGCCAGGCCCAGCATCTGCGCGCCAATGCCGATGCGCCCTTCGTTCAGCGTCTCAATGGCAATCTTGTATCCCTTGCCCACTTCACCCAGCACGTTCTCCGTCGGCACCCGGCAGTCTTCCAGGATCACCTCACAGGTTGAAGAAGCCCGAATTCCCAGCTTGTTTTCCTTCTTGCCGAGCGAAAGGCCAGGAGCGCCGCGCTCCACCAGGAACGCCGTGATTCCCTTGTATCCTGCGTTCAGATCCACGCTGGCAAACACGATGAACACCCCCGCTTCCTTCGCGTTCGTGATCCACAGCTTCTGCCCGTTCAGCGCGTAGTGGTCGCCGCGAACTTCGGCGCGCGTCTGCAGCGCGAAGGCGTCCGACCCCGACGAGGCCTCGCTCAGCGCGTAGGCTCCCACCATCTTTGTCGCCATCTCCGGCAGGTAGCGCTGCTTCTGCGCCTCGGTGCCCCACTTCAAAATTGCGTTGATCACCAGCGTATTCTGCACGTCCACCAGCACGCCGATCGAGGGGTCCACGGCGGAGATCTCCTCCACCGCAAGGCACGCCTCAAAAAAGCTGCCGCCCGCGCCGCCGTACTCGGCCGGAATCTCAATCCCCATCAGCCCCAGATTGAAAAGCTGCGGCAGCAATCCCTTCGCCAGTTGCTGCTCTTCGTCCATCTGATGCACGAGTGGGGCTATATTCTCCTCCGCAAACTCGCGCACCGTGGTGCGAAACAGCCGTTCATCTCCGCTCAAGTGCGTCAAGGGTGCTGGCACAACCTCAGCCGTCGTATCTATCGCCATGGCGAAACCTCACTTCTGTAAAACAGGCGAGTTTAGCACTCTCGCACAACCGCAGAACAGGTGACTCCGCTGCTACGATGGCTTGAGTGGCGCTGCTCTCCATCCGTGACCTGTGTATTCGTTTTGGCGAAGATGCGTCGAAGCCTCCCGCGGTCGACCGCCTCAGCCTGGCGCTCGATCCCGGCGAGGTGCTCGGCCTCGTGGGCGAGTCCGGCTCCGGCAAGTCCGTCACCTCGCTGGCCATTCTGCGGCTGCTTGACCCCGCCGCCCGCGTCAGCGGCCAGATTCTCTTCGACGGCACTGACCTGCTCCAGCTCCCGCCCGAACCCATGCGCCGCCTCCGCGGCCGCGAGATCGCAATGATCTTTCAGGAGCCCATGACAGCGCTCAACCCGGTTATGAAGATCGGCGAGCAGATCGCCGAGGCCATCCGCGTCCACCAGCCCGGCCTCCGTCGCAAGCAGGTGCGCGCCGCCGTCCTCGAAGCGATGGAAGCCGTCGCCCTTCCCGATCCCGTGCGCCGCTACGGCGACTATCCCCACCAGTTCTCCGGCGGACAGCGCCAGCGCATCCTCATCGCCATGGCCATCGCCAACCGCCCCCGCCTGCTGATTGCAGACGAGCCCACTACCGCGCTCGACGTCACGGTTCAGGCCCAGATTCTTGAGCTGCTGGCCGAGTTGCGCCGCCAGTTCGGCCTGACCATGCTGTTTATCTCGCACGATCTCGCCGTCGTCTCGCAGGTTGCCGACCGCGTCGCCGTCATGCGTCACGGCGTGCTGCTCGAGGAGGCCTCCCGCGAAGCCATCTTTCGCGAGCCGCTCCACGTCTACACGCGGGGACTCATCGGAGCCATTCCCACCATGCGGACCGACCGCGCCCAGCCGCTGGCCACTTTGCCGCCCGGCGGCATCGAGTCCGGTGCGTGGACCGAAGCCCGGCCCGGCCATTGGGTGCGCGTATAGAGCGGTCGGGCCGAATCAGCGCGATCAACTCCCGGTCCCCAGAAAATTCCAAATTTCCGGGTGTCCAAATGGTACCTTTGAGTTCGAGGGAGCATATGAAACGGTGTCCTGCAAGCAAGTTGATTTTCGCCCCTGAAGCACCTTCCGCGAAGAGCACGCTCAAGCTTGCCGGATGGTTCGTCATCGCAATGGTCCTGCTCCTGCAGGCGCGCCCGGCTCATGCCGTCGTTCACTCTTCGATTCTGATCGACGCCCAGACGGGTCGCGTCCTTGAGGCGTACCACCCCGACGAGCGCGCTCATCCGGCCTCTCTCACGAAGCTGATGACGCTGTACCTGACCTTCCAGCGCCTGGCCGACGGTCGCATGACGCTCAACCAGCGCCTCCACGTTTCCCCCTGGGCGGCGTCCCAGCAGCCAACCAAGTTGGGGCTGATTCCCGGCAGCACCGTTTCCGTCCGCACCTGCATTCTCGGCATCATCTCTCACTCGGCCAACGACGCTGCCGTGGTCCTGGCCGAAAACGAGGCGGGCAGCGAATCGCGATTTGCGCAACTGATGAACCAGGAAGCGCGCCAGCTCGGCATGACCAGAACCGTTTTCTATAACGCCTCCGGCCTGCCGAATCCGTACCAGTGGTCCACCGCCCGCGACATGGCCACTCTGGCTCTTGCCCTCATCCAGACCTTTCCGCAGTACTACCATTACTTCGACGTGCACTCATTTCTCTATCACGGGCACGTTTTTCACGCCTTCGATCATATCCCCGAGATTTACCCGGGGGCGGATGGCATGAAGACCGGCTACATCAACGCCTCCGGCTTCAACATCGTCACCTCAGCGGTTCGCGATAACACCCGCCTGATCGGGGTTATTTTTGGCGGCGCCACCGCGCGTTCCCGCGATCTCCAGATGATTGGCATGCTCAATCGCGGCTTTGCCATGGTGTCGCACCCGGCTCTGAATCTGGCTCACTCCGCCGCTCCGCCGGCTGTTCGGCCCCAGCCTGTCCGCCGCATGGTCAGCGCCGCCATGGTACGTCCGGCGGTTGCGCCGGCCACCTCCGGCACTCGCGTCATCCAGATCGGGTATAACTTCCGCACTCCCTTCCAGGTGCGCCAGATCCTCGCAAGTGCGCGCCTCTCGGTGCCCATCCTGCGGCACCAGGGACGCGGACTCGTGGTTCTGCTGCCCGACCGGCTCTATCTGGCCCGCTTTGCCGATCTCAGCCGCGAAACAGCCTTCCAGTCCTGCATCGCGCTGCGGGACAAGGGCTATACCTGCACCATCCTCAATCGCTTCCCCGCGGGCCGGCAGAACATCGCCGCCAACCACGACGGAAGACTCGAAGGCAGCGAGTAACCCGCGCGGCAGCAGGTCTCTGAACGTACAGGGCGCTTCCCCCGAAGGCATCTTCCGCATGCCTTTCCGCGCCTGCATGCCCGCCGTCATCGGAGCAGGCGCATGGACGGAGGCCCAGCCTGGGCATTGGGTGCGCGGCTGAGAATCAGGGCAAATGCCTCGATGCTGTCGGGAGCAGGGATCATGGACTCACCGAAGCAGAAAAACACAGGCACGGAAGAGCCCAGGTTCTATGAACTCGAAGACCTTTGGAAAAAAGCCGATGAGGGCGAAAGCCCCAACAGAGTGATGAGCTTTGAGGAAACGGACCAGACCAAAGCGCAGAGAAGTTGATGATGCTTACACCCCGCTTTTGATGGTGTTACAAATTTTTCCCCGTGATTTCTTCGTTTCAACGAGCTTGATTCTCAAAAGGGAAGCAGGGAACAGGAAGTGAATGGCATGCACTTTTTCGATTGGTGCCAATCCGTGTGTCTTGGGATTGCGAACGTACCAACCGTGGGTAGAAAATTCTTATGCCTCGTTTGAGGCATGCAGGAGGCCGTTATGCTCCATCCGGTCAAGCAGAGCGGGGCTCTCGCATTCGGTTACGAGCGGAAAGCGGTCAGTCGGCTCCTGCCCATCGACGAAACGAGAGCAGACCATCCTCGCTATCCCGATTTTGAGATCTTCGTCTGCCATGCGCAGGTATTCCAGGGATTCTAAGGGAACAACGAAGTAATAAAAATTCTATTGCCTAACCCGCTCCCTTATACGAGAATTCACCTTCTCTCAGGCAGAATAGGGATAGGCATATATGTCGCTCTTTAAGATCATTGTCCTTGCCATAGTTCAGGGCCTTGCCGAACTGTTGCCCATTTCCAGCTCCGCCCACGTCATCATCGCGGAAAAGCTCATGGGCCTGGACGTCACCTCGCCCAAAA
>CAZWSD010000057.1:0-12382 GCA_964636535.1 uncultured Acidobacterium sp.
GAGATGCCCAGCGACTCTCGGAGTTGTTCGCGGTCACCTGTAACAATGGCAATTTCGCTTCTGCCGCGTGACGCACCAACGTAGAACAATTCCTGCTTCATTATGTCGGCGGAGAGGATGACACCATCCACTGTCTTGCCCTGGCTGCGATGAGCCGTAACCGCATAGCCGTGATCGAATTGGCGATAGTTTCCCGGCAGCGTGCGGCCATCCTCAAGCTGGACACGCCCGCTTTCAATACTCCGCACCTTCACCAGTTCGCCGTTCGTGGCGCGGAAGTCTGTATCCCTGCGATTGCCGGTCAGCAGCAGGCGGTCGCCCGGAGCAACTTCAACAGCACGCTGCTCATGTACAGAAAACGAACGTGTCTGTGCCGGAGTGAAAGTCTTCTCTTCGCCGCAAACATTCCGCCCCACAATTAGGCTGGACTCCACCCGGCTCACAGTGAGGGCTTCATGCTTCTGCATGCCTCGTCCTGATCGATGCATCAGAAGAATTTGCCCTTCTCGATAATTCGACAGGTCGCGCTTCTGTGCTTCCGTCCATTGCAATGGGACATATCGATCCATGGTTAAGCTTTTGCCTAGTTGACCGCGCATTGCAAGATCATCTCGAATGGCGCGCGTCACTCGGCCAATCTCCTCATGGGTGGAAGCAACCACTAGGATGCGTCGTGATGGATCGGCGGTCATCTCGCGGTAGAGATCAGCCACAGCGCGAGCCCGTTCCACAAAAGGAACTTCATGCACAACTCCCAGGCGTTCGAGCTTTTCAAAACCCTCAGCCGGGGATTGGCGCAGCGTTTGAATGGCATCTCTGTATTGCGCGTGCGTCTGGCGCTGTACCCCGGTGAGGGAGACGCTTTTCATTTGAGACTCGCGCTCCAGAATGCGCAGCGCGTCGGAGGCCTCGACACTCTGAATTTGGCGAGTGTCGCCTGAGAAGAGAATCCGAGCCTGCTGCTGCTCCGCGAGCCGGAGAATCCCCTCCATTTGACGCCCGGAGATCATACCGGCCTCGTCCACGATCAATACCCGGCCACGCAACGCCGCATGTGCCATCTCGTCTTCGAGCAATCTGGCAACCGTCATGGCATCGCGAAAGCCGACCTTGTGCAATTCCCCCACCGCGCTGCGAGTCGGCGCAACCGCCATTACCTCGCGTCCGGTCTGTCGAAGGCTCCGGTCAACCTCTTGTAGCGTGGCCGTCTTGCCGGTTCCCGCTGCACCACGCAGGTTGATGGCGAAATCGCGCGAATCGAGAATCTGCTGGACGGCGCGTTTCTGTTCATCACGCAGATTTCCGCCCAGATGAAACTCTTGTATACCCCCGAAGCGGCCATATCGGTCGATACCGTGATCCACCATGGCGATGATGCGCTGTTCACGGTCAAGGCTGTCGCGAGTCGTCAATCGATTACCAGCGTGGATGAGGGTTCCCTGGGATTTCTCGACTTCGAGCGCGCCCCGTAGTCGGCCCAAATCAATCTGTCCGCGGCCGTATCGCAGAGCTTCGGTCAGCAATTCGTGATCGAGAACGACGGAGCGGCGCTCGAAAAGATGATCTTTTGCGTATTGCAAGGCGGTTTCGGCGTTCGTAAACCCACGCGACACTTTCCACCCTTGTTCCAGAAGACTGTTCCGTAGACGTTCAACGCTCTGCAGTTCCTCCGGGGACAAGCGAGCCCGCTGCTGTCGGCGCACCTGTTCCGTCGAGATTTCCGCGAGTTTGTCCGCGCGGGATTCACGAACCAGTACGGCCACTTCATTGTCCGTCGGCTTGCGGCCGCTTTGCCTTGTGAATTCGTCAATCGCTTTGTCCCGTTGCGCGCTCCGTTGGCTGTACCTTGCCAGCAGTTCGTCCGACACGCCACGTATTTCAAATCCGAGATCCCTGCCCCAGAGATCGCGGCGCGTCTCTATTTCGTAGCCAAGGCTACGAACCTCGCGAGCCAGGGCATTGCGGTAGACCTCCGAGAGATATGCGCGGCGCTCGTAAAGCCCGGATGCTTGTAATGCCTTCCAACGGCCCTCTGCCCCGTCATACGTTAAATTGGCGGCAACGGCGTGAGTGTGCAATTGCGGATCGAGTTCACGACTCGTGTCATGACGGTACGCGGCAACGATCCAGTTGCCGGTGGTGCGATTCTCGTTCGCCCCATTCAAGCGGACCCGTGTTGCGGCATGATTCTCGCCTTCCATGAGAGCCTCCCGCACAGCTTTGTCATGAGCCGCGACCAGGCGATCATCTCCGCCCACCAACGCTTGGATGGAAACGGACTTCGGTGCGGAGAATGTCATGTCGTAGAGAGACCGCGCCTTGCTCTGCTCGCTCCCGTCATGGTTTACACGATCTGAGCTATGGCGCGGGCGCAGGAATTCGCCCGTCGCGGGGTGAAGTCCTTCGCGTACGGCCTCGAATTGTTGGCGCGTCACCTCGCCACGCAGCTCCAGCAACTCGGCGCCGCGTCCCTGCCACTCACCCTGCACGCGGCGGTGCTCGTCGTAATAATCGCTGTTCTCAAGATGCCGCTGTGCATAGCCAGCGCCGCCCGCCATCGCTCGGATCGTCAGCATGGGCCGAACCTAACGCTGTTCGAAATTCCATTGCAAGAGGCATTCAGAACCTTGGCGCTTTCGAGCCAGTGGTATTCTTAAGCCATGCAAGTTACCTTCAGCATCCCGGACGATCTCGCCCCTCAAATCATTTCTGAGGGTAAGGAGCCAGCGCGCGCGGCGCTAGAAGCACTCGCCCTGGAAAGCTACCGCTCCGAACAGATATCCGAAGCGGAAATTCGGCAACTGCTGGGTTTTGAAACCCGGATGGAAGTTCACGCGTTCCTGAAGGAACATGGCGCATTTCTGCATTACTCGCTTGAGGATGCGGCCAAGGACCGTGAATCGGCGCTTCGGGTACGCGCCAAGCGGCAACAGAAGCCAGCGTCCGGTGAACGTCGAGCAGGATGATCGTTGTTGCCGACACCACACCTATAAATTACCTGATCCTCATTGAAGAGATCGAAGTGCTGCCAAAGCTGTATGGCCGCGTTGTTATTCCGCCCGCGGTCCGTGAAGAGTTGGTGTGCCCGCGTGCGCCGACCAGGGTCCAGAAATGGATGAATGAGCCGCCTGACTGGCTGGAGGTTCTTTCCCCCACCGTAACCGTCGATGCCTCACTTGCAAAGCTTGATGCGGGAGAACGCGATGCAATTGCTCTGGCCGAGGAACTATCCGCCGACCAGTTGATTGTCGATGAACTGTTGGGCAGACGTGAAGCGGAGCGACGTAGCTTACCGGTTATCGGCACCGTTGGGGTGCTTCGAGAGGCTGCCGAATTGGGACTTCTGGACCTGCGCGGCGCATTTGAACGCCTGCAGCAAACCAGTTTCCATGTGTCTCCGGCAATCCTTGCAAGCTTGCTCAGCGACCAAACATAAGCTCCCGGCTATTTCGAGCATTTGTTTTGCAACCAGACACCATCCCTAAGCCTGACGGCTTAGGGAGACCGCAACCAGCGCCTCCACGCGAACAAAATTCGGACATCGTCGGACCGTGTTCGGCGCGAGTCAAAGATCATTCGAGATCCGTTCAATCTTGTTTAACGAGCATTCTAACCCCATTGTTCGTCCGATTCGGTGTATGGAATGCGCAAGAATTCCATACGAGGACTCATTGGGATAGTGTCGAGACTGCAACCTGCCTTTCCCTACAAAATGATACAAAAACACAATCACTTTCCGGTTGTGAGGTCGTGAAGAAGAGATAGAGCAAAAGAAGATTTACAGAATTCTCATAACGTGTCCATTCAGCTCAAAAGCTCAGGGCTGATATTCCCATAAGTCGTTCATCGTGCCGACGCCTCTACAGATAGCTTCTGTTCCTCCGAAGATCCAGAGATTGCCCGTCTGGTCTATCCATCCGGAAGCTGCCTCGCGAGGCGGTGGCGGAGTGGCAGACGAAGAATAGCCCATCTGACCATAGCTAGCAGCGGGGCAGCCCGTGTCTCCGCCGCTCATCCATGTCCATTCGTTTGAAGCGGGATCATACTCCCATAAATCGTTCAGCTCATCCGTACTTGAACTGCTGCCGCCAAACAGCCAGAAGTTGCCTTGTGCATCGGTCCATGCCAGAGCACCGTCGTCGGATGGGGGAATACTGCTTGTCGCAGCTACGCCTTCGGTTCCGTAGACGCCGGGTTGGTTGTTCTTATCCGGCCCTCCGACCCAGGTCCATTCATTGGTCGAGGGATTGTATTTCCAGAGATCGTTTAGCTCACAAGGCGGGGTGCTGTCCTGGCAGTCCTGTGCATCGGCGCCATCGCCACCAAAGAGCCAGAAATTGCCTGAGGTTCCCGTCCAGGTCGCGGCGTCAGTGCGGCTACCGGGCATATTGCTGGGCGAAGCCATTCCTTTTGTTCCGTATACACCGCTCTCACCGGTGTTCGTGTCGGGGCCGTCCACCCAGGTCCATTCATTTGTGGAAGGGGCATACTTCCAAAGATCATCGAGATCGCCCAGTTGCCCATTCGCCCCCGCACCACTGCCCCCGAAAAGCCAGAGATTGCCCGACGAATCCACCCAGGTCATACCTTCCTGCCGGGCACCGGGGAAATTCTGCGCAGCGGGTATTCCCTTGACCCCATACACGCCTGCTCCACTGAAAGAACCTGTCTCGGAAAAAGCCGCCTGTTTGGAGCCCCCCATCCATGTCCATTCTTTGGTGGATGGATCGTATTTCCATAAATCGTCGAGAGTGCCCTTAGAGCCATTGGCGTCGACTCCGACGCCCCCGAAAAGCCAGAAGTTTCCATTTTTCCCGACCCACGTCATGGCCTCCATGCGTGCTCCGGGGTAATTTCCAGAAGAGGGAACACCCATGGTTCCGTATACCCCGGCCTGACTTGCGTGTTTGGAACCGCCCATCCATGTCCATTCGCTGGTCGAGGGATCGTATTTCCAGAAATCGTTTAATTTTCCTTGAGAGGGCCCATACGTTGAGTAGCCGCCGAAGAGCCAGAAATTGCCGGACGCATCCGTCCATGATGCTGCACCAAAGCGTCCCTGAGGAACATTGCTGGAGGATGGAACCCCTTCTGTTCCGTAAATGCCCGGCTGACTAAGAGCGCCAGAACCACCGACCCAGGTCCATTTGCCCTGGGGGCCGGATGGTTGAGAGCTGCCGGAACCGCTGGAGCCAGTGGTTCCGGCACTATCTTCTCCACACCCCGCGCACAGAACGAATAGACACACTACGATAGCGAGCCAACGGCAACTCATAAGGATACTCTTGATAAAGATACTAGATCATAGATCGCTCTCGCCCCTCTATCGAGGCCACAATTGACATAAAATCCCAGGGAAGAAATTGAATTATAATCACAAGTAAACTGGCTCTATAAAATGCAAAGAGCCAGCGTACCTGCATACTACTTCTGAACAACTCGACCAAGCGAAGATTGTGGAGTTGTTCTTCGTTATCGACCTCCCCCTCCCGATAAAGAACTAGAGGTGGTTAGTGTAAACACGGGATAATATTGTAATCGTGGGGCTTCACACTCTGTGCCGGTTGCCGAAAGGGACATTCCATTACCTGACGTTCCAGGATTTCTCGCGGCGATATAGACGACCGAACCTGCGCTCACGGCCACCGCTGGAGACCCTGGGGCATTCAAGCCCGCAGCAAGCTCACCAGCCATGCCTGCGGCTGTCGAACCTGTTTGGTATGGTTCCGAGACCTGATAGCTGCCCACCGTGATGGTGCTGGGAGTATAACCAAGGCAGTCGGGATATTGAGTTGGGCCACTTAGGGATACCCAGCCTCCAGCGGCCCGGCCGAGCGCAAGCGTGTTAACTGCGGTTGGTCCATTCGGAGTTCCCCACCCGGTCAACAGATCAAAACCATATCCAGCAGAATATGTCCCATTGCTTCCGCTCTGAATATCGTGAAACACGGAATCATAAGAACCGCTCGTCAATGAGTAAATTAAGGGGTTGATGGAACCGAGGCCGGCACTCGATCCATTGTTAGCTGCTTCTTGATTGGCAAGAGCTGTAAACCCGGCCCATCGTGGTGACGCAAAACTTGTCCCCGGTCCATCATCGGAACAAGAAAGATCGTAACAGGAGTAATTATCAGCGTTCGCTTCCATTGCTACATCAGGCCCATTCCTGTATGCAGATGAACAGCCGCTACACGTCAAGCCAGACTGATAACTGGGCAAAGTAACTCCGTCAGGAGAAACCCCTCCGGATGTGCTCGACCAAGCTGTCTCTGAGGTCCAGGAACCACCAGCGCTGCTCGTGACCAAATCTGTTCCTCCAACTCCGGTCACATATTGGTCTTCTGCAGGATAAGCATCCACTGATGAGGACCATGCGCCGCTGTCACCCGCCGCCGCGAAAACACTAACTCCTTCCGCGCTTAATTCCGAAAGCGCAGGATCATTTGCCGTGATATCTGTCGGCCTCCATCCCCAAGAAATGCTCACTTGCTTGCAGGTTCCACTATCGTTCTCCATATTGGAGAATATCTCGGAAGCCGCTGAATTAGAAGGATACGAGTAGTTGGGAGAAGACGTGGTCCACTCATCTGGCGCAACGTACACGCGTACCTGGCTGAGGCCTGGAGCCATGCCAATTGCCTGAGCGATGTCTAATGCCGCTTCTCTCGATGCAGTCGGATCGCTTGACGGTGGGGTCATTGTTCCACCATCTACCAGAACATTGTTGATGGCAATGGTATAAGGGCCTCCTCCATTCGGTGGAGAATATGTGAGAGTATAGTCGTTATTGCCGTCACTTGTAATGCTGGCAGACCCGGCAAAGCCGCTCCCGTCCAGGTTGCTCGCAATGTCGCTCGGATAGTATCCACCAAATTCTGCAAGCCCCACACACTGGCCACTGCCGGTCAGTGATGTACTTCCGTAATACGCAGCGCGCATATCGCTCGGTAGATAAGAGCCATTTGGCCCAGATCCATAGGCATCAGCCTGACCACTTGACGCGGTAGCGAGCATTGGGCGGGGCGCAGAATAATTTGTCAAGCCAGAAATGTGCCAGAGTGGAACGGTGAGATCTGTAGATGGCTCATGCTTTGGCGAATAGAACAGACGTCCTTGGGGGCCTTTTCGGAAACTTTGCATTTCGATATGAAATGCTGCGTTAACTTGCCCTACTGTCCCGGTAATCGGAACAATTAAGCGATTCGGTAGCTCTTTTCCTATAGTAAAACCTTTGGATCGCGCCCACGCTACTACTGCTTGATAGTCCTGTGTGGATGGTCCGAACTCTTGGTTAACCTGCGCTGTGGTCAAAAAATGTCGGTAGTCCGGACTGGAAGGATCGTATAGCTTTTTAAGTAATTGGCTCAATTCTTGCTGGTTGCGCAAGGGTAATAACAAATTCAAATGCATGATATTGGTTGCTTTCAGGATACCGACAGGTGTAGCTGTTCCTTTTAGCACCACTTGGGGCACATGACGAGTGGGTAGCGGATGCAATACCGTCTGTGAATGCGCAGGCGATGAGAGCAAAAGCGCTCCCAACGCCAAAGTGAGAGATAACCAACGAGCAGAATACGAGATAAACAACGACTTCATTGCGTAACCACCTTTCGTGGGGTACAGGGAAAACTTGATGGACTGCCTTCAACGCTGAGCCTTGTTGACGCCAACGTTAGACAGCCCCTGTTCAACACAGTTTCCACGCAATGGTCTGGGGGAGAGAACCATTCAAGTAGCAGCAAAGTGAAAACGTAACAGCAATAATTTCGATATACGAAATGTTTGATTTCTTTATCTGAGCACCGCAATCTGCGTCGAAGACGGAACGGTGCTATCTGCCCAACAAATGCAGATCGTGTAGAAGATTTCGATAAGAAAGAAGGAGGAGTGGCACTTCGAGCCGTCACAGATCCTTCAATTCCGGGGAACTTGAAGGAGTAATGCAGCACCTGTCAAAACGATTCATGACAGATATTTCAACCGGGAGACAGCTTGCTCCAACGAAATGTGGGGATGTCAAGTGTCGCTCTGTGAATTTTTCTGCTTATACTAACCGTTTTGCGGATTACGCAGATTGAGCGTATAGCGAGCGTGCCTGCGCTCACCGATGCGGACGAGCGCGCCCTGTTGCACCAAATCGGCCAAATCACGGGTTGTGGTGGCTGGGGATGCTCCGGTAATCGTGCTGTAATTGCCCGCACTCAGGCCACCCTTGAATCCTTCCGGGCCTTCTCGGAACATGCGAAGCAATGCCTTCTGCTGGCGTTCATTGATCTGCCCACGCAGCCGGTCCAGCAGCTTCGCTTTCGCAAGGATGAACTCAACCAGTGTGATGCTTCGACCTTGCGCTTCCAATGCAATATCGGCGAACCAGACCAGCCATTCGGTAATTTCGTTTCTTCGATTAGCTCTTTCAAGGGCATGGTAGTAGCTCCTTTGGTGCGCCAGGATGGTTGTAGCCAAAGAAACGAGCACCGGTTGGCCGAAGCTCTGCGCCATCACTTTTTCAGCGATAGCACGCCCGATGCGCCCATTCCCGTCCTCAAAAGGATGGATAGACTCGAAATACAAATGGGCTGTGCCCGCGCGTGTGATGGCAGGCAATGGTTCTTTGCTATGAGGCGTTGTGCGGTTAAACCATGAGATGAATCGCTTCATTTCCGCTGGCACTTGTTTTGAGGGTGGAGCCTCAAAATGCACTGTCGGAGAGCCGATTGAGCCAGAGACAATCTGCATCGGTTCCCGGCTCGTGCGGTATTGTCCAATGTCGGCAAGGTCTTTTCTGCCGGAAGTCACCATCCGATGCCAGCCGAACAACATTTCGTGGGAAAGAGGCTGTGACAAAGAACGATAGAGATCGACCATCATCTCAGCAATGCCTTGTTCCGCAGGCATGACACGCCGTTTATCGGGAGATGCCAGTCCAAGCTCGCGCAAGATGGACGATTGCACACTGGCCCGATTGAGAACCTCGCCCTCAATGGCTGATGTGGTCACGGCCTCTCCACTCATTACTTCCACCAGAAGTTGATTGCGTTCGTCTTCGCCGAGATGTCTGACAGTGCCGATGGTGACGCCCGCGCCAAGCAAGAATTGCTCTTCAGCGGCGGTGATCTTTGTGCGATCCCATGTGAAATTCGGCCAATCCGGATTTTGCCAGTTCCAGGTCATGAGCGATAGCGGGCCCTTCTATCGCTCATATTATGGCATATATATGATGGATATAACCAGCGCCTATCGCTCAGGTTTAACGCGGGCTGCGGCTTTTCCATGTCTTTGATGCTGCCCCGAATTAACTACGGGATCGTGATCAGGCCGTGGAGAGGACTCTGGAACAGTCTGCAATGCTGACGGCGTTGTTCCAGTCGTTGGAGCCGAATCCCGGCAACTCTGTATCCTCATGCCCGAAAGCAGCCCGATCAGCAGGGCAGCACCGGCAATCAGAGGAATCCAGACCCGAAGAAGATCGCTTTTCCATTCGTGCAAAAGCGCATCGATGTTCTTTGCCCGGCTCTCCAAAGAATGCGTCAGCCGACTGTTTGCGTGTTCCACTTGAGCGGCAACGCCATCACACGAATCCGACAAATCGTTCAGCGCAGTTGTAAGTTCTTTTTGTGCGCTCGTCATGGCTGCGGCGGTGGCTTGGAGTCCCTTGACGGTATCCGGCACGCCGGATTGGAGAAAATTCTGGCGCAGACTTTCGCCAAGCATTTTTGCGATCCGCTGGGGATCAAGTCCTGCCTCAATTTCACCGGGCAATGTAGAAAGCCTCGATTCCAATTCGTGAACATAGCCAAGCATCTTCTGTTGCGCCACGTCAGTAAAGCTCTGATGAGCATCGAGCGTTTCCTGAATGCGCTCGCGCTCATCTGCAATGTCTCTCGGTGTCTGACGCGTGAGTAAAGCGAGGACGCCCATTGCTTCCAGGATGCGCAGCATTTCATCATCCGGGCTCAACGTGCGCGTATGCGCCAGAACCCGGTAATAGGCAGTCTGCAATTCTTCGGGCACCAGCCGGGAAAGGGAATCGAACAGTGTCGGTTCCCTCTCTTCCGCTGCCTGAGTGGCGAGTTTGGCTGGATGAGGACTCATGGCAAGAACACCCGCTTGGTTCGATCAAACTCAGAAAACAGCTTCCTCCGATAGCTCTGAGCTCGCATCACGATGGATGCTCTTTTCAGTTCCTCGACAGCGGCCTTGCGGTCAACCACCTGTCCAAGCTGAATGCCATGTTGCCGGATTGGGTTTTCAAGTTCGGCAAGCCGGAATTCCATCTGCAAAATCTCCGGCGAGAAAACCTCCCGGAAACGATTGGCTTGTTCGGTAGACTTCCAATAAGTGAAATCAGCCGATGCGTTGGTTGCGTTTTCGACGACGACATACTCCACCCGGTCCTGCAATCGACTTGCCCATGCCAGGACACTTTCTACACTGGCCGGATCTGGTGTAACCACGCCAACGGCAGTAAAGCGAACTCCGGTTGCGGCAACATCTTCATACATCGACTCAAACCAATCGGACGCAACTTGTCCTGATCCCGCTCCCATATCGGCAAGAATGATGGGTGTGTCGTTTCCCAGATGATCGACAAAAGCATCCAGCCCAGCGGGCGTATGAATATTTACCTTCGTGACCGCGCCGTTGAAAAAATGTTTGAGCGAGCCGCGAGCCTTATTCTCTGTATCGAGGTCAAGCAGCGTGACAGGAATCTCGTTTGCCTGGAACCATTCTGCCAATGCGACGATTACACCCGTCTTGCCGACTCCGCCTTTGCCGCCCATTGTGAACACCACACGCTTTGCATCTACTGTCATTGCTCACCTCCACTGCGTAGAGTCAGAGGCTCGTTCTCCCGGAAGACAAACCGGTCGCGTTTCGTAGCCTCTGCTGTGGGTTTTGCTTTGAACGCGGCAATCTGATCAGAGACAGGGGAAGGCGCGTCCGTCGACGCAGGCGGTAGTTCAAATTGAGTTCGCTTGCGATGCTTCGCGCGCACTTTTACAAAGGAGTGGATCGTGCTCGGAGTGACGCTCAGGTTGAGACGTTCCCGGAAAATCCTAGAAATGTCACGATAGGTTCTTCCTTTACGACGCAACTCGCGGATGAGTTCCCGGTGGGGTTCGAGTTTCGAGCGGTACGAAGGCTCAGGCAGCGAATCGAGAATTTGCTGAAGATTTGACTCCATTGGCTCCGTCTCCGGAGCATTTCACCATGGTCCAATAACAGTCCGATAACCCGTTCCTTGCGTGCCTGAAAGCGCCTCACAGTGCTATCCGTAGCGTCTAGTTTCAATCAGTTACGAGATCGGTGACCACTTTCACGGCGGTAACACGGGTTCGAATCCCGTCGGGGACGCCACTCCCATTCAACAATTCAGCACCCGATCATCCCTTCAACCTGGTCAGCCGGCGGCTCTGCTCTGCGCCCTCCAGGAACTGTTTTCACAAGTAGTATCCTGAGAAATCGAAGAAATCTCATCTTCTTCTCCCGAAAGGATGATCTGAGGCCCATGCCCAGCCAGGTCGACTACTACGAATTCCTTCAGATCAGCCCCAATGCCGATCACGAGACGATCCATCGCGTCTATCACTTCCTCGCCACGCGATTTCACCCCGACAACCCCCAGTCCGGCGACGCCGACAAGTTCAACCTCCTCAAAAGCGCCTACAACGTCCTCTCCGATCCCACCCGCCGCGCCATGTATGACATGGCCCGCGAAAAAGAAACGCCCCAGTTCATTCCGCTCTCCTCCACCATCGACTTCATGGATCAGATTGAGGGCGAACTCAATCGACGCCTCGCCTTGTTGGCCGTCCTCTACTATCGCCGCCGCACCAGCCCCCGCGCCCCTGAGGTCCCGCTCGCTGAAATCGAAATGCGCATGGGCTTCCCCCGCGACTACCTCGACTTCACCACCTGGTATCTGGAGCGCAAAGGCTACATCACCAAGGCCGACAACTCCGACTTCACCCTCACCGCGGCTGGCGTCGACTTCGTGGAAACTGAGCGCGGCCAGATTCCCGTGCTCAACAAACTCCTCGCCGCCACCGCAGGGCCCACCTCAAACGGCATCGAGGACGAAAAACTCCGCATTGAAAACCCGCAACCATACACCCTCCCCGATGAACCGCCCCTGGTCGAGCGCAGGATGAGCACCCAGGACCGCCGCGTAAACAAGCGCGATCGCCGCTCCGGCGCCCCAGACCTCCGTGCCAATCCCGTCGAACGCCGCTTCCGCACCGAAGACCGCCGCAGTGGCGTAGCCGACCGCAGGACCAGGTCCGCTCCAGACAAAACAAACTCCAAAAATACGCCCGCCGACTAACGCGCATTTCTCACAGGCAAGTTGTCGAGAGCGGTGAGTGGGCTGAAGAAAAGTGAT
>CAZWSD010000058.1:0-2112 GCA_964636535.1 uncultured Acidobacterium sp.
CTGCGCAAGCCGCCGGCAGAAGAAGTTGCCTGGCTCAAGCAGGGAGCGATTCACGCGAGCCTGCTCGATCCGTTCAACGAAAAGGAACTGGTCAACCGGCTGGCCCGGCACGGAGTGAGCAGCATCAGCATGGAATTCATCCCGCGCACGACGCGCGCGCAGAAGATGGATGTGCTCTCGTCGCAGGCAAACCTGGGGGGTTATGAAGCGGTGGTGCTGGGGGCGCGCTACTCGAACAAGATATTTCCCATGATGACGACGGCGGCCGGGACGATTTTGCCGTCCAAAGTCTTCATCATCGGCGTGGGGGTGGCGGGACTGCAGGCCATTGCGACGGCCAGGCGGCTTGGGGCGAAGGTCATAGCATACGACACGCGGCCGGTTGTCGAAGAGCAGGTTAAATCGCTCGGCGCGCAGTTCCTGAAGATTGAGCTGGGCGAGACGGGGCAGACCAGCGACGGGTACGCCAGGGCGCTGAGTGCGGAACAGATCGAGCGGCAGCGCGAGGCGATGAAAAAGACGTGTGGGGACTCCGATATTGTCATCACCGCGGCCCAGGTATTCGGGCGGAGGGCGCCGGTTCTTGTCACCGCGGAGATGCTGGACGCGATGAAGCCGGGAAGCGTGGTGGTTGACCTCGCGGTTGAAACGGGCGGCAACGTTGAAGGCGTGGTATATGACCAGGTGACGGAGCGCAAGGGCGTGAAGATTGTCGGCATCGCGAATCTTGCCGGGCGCGCGCCGCTCCACGCCAGCCAGATGTATTCGGCCAACCTGCTGGCGTTGGTGAGCGAATTCTGGGACAAGGAGAAGAATGCCTTTGTCCTGAACCTGGACGATGAAATCATCAAGAGTTGCCTGGTAACGCACGGCGGCGAAATCGTGAACGAGAGACTTGCAACCAATCCCGACTGATTCCTTATGAGCATACAAATCCTGATTCTGTTCATCTTCGTCCTCGCGATATTCGTGGGCTTTGAAGTCATTTCGAAGGTGCCTTCGCTGCTGCACACGCCACTGATGTCGGGCACGAACGGCATCCACGGCATTATTTTGCTGGGCGGCATGCTGGTGCTGGCCGGCGCGCATACCGAGCTGACGCAGGCGCTCGGATTCGTGGCGGTTATCTTCGGTTCAGCCAACGTCTTTGGCGGGTTCATGGTCACGGACCGAATGCTGCAGATGTTCAAGAAGAAAAGGTGATATGACCTCCACGCTGGCTCTCATCTTCATCGCTGTCGCGGTACTCTTTGTCCTGGGGATGAAGTTCCTGAGTTCGCCGAAGACGGCGCGTTCGGGGAACCTTATTGCGGCCGCGGGCATGTTCGTCGCCTTTATCGCAACTATTCCGCTGATGCATCTTTCGCACCGAGATGGACGGCTGGACGTTATCCTAATGGTGGTCGGTATCGCCATCGGAGTCGCCTGTGGAGCTATCGGGGCCTATTCGGTGAAGATGACGGCGATGCCGCAGATGGTCGCGGCGTTCAACGGCCTGGGTGGCGGGGCGGCGGCGCTGGTGGCAAGCATGGAGTTTCTACGTGAGGCGCACGTTGGAACGATCGCCGTCTCCGGAGCCCTTCCCATGCTGTTTTCCACGCTGATTGGCTCGCTATCGTTTTCAGGGAGCATCATCGCCTTTCTCAAGCTGGAAGGGAAATTTGAAAAGCCGCACACGTTCCCGGGGCAGAATTTATTGAACGGTCTGATTCTGCTGGTCATGCTCGGGCTGGCCGGATTTCTGGTTGCCGGGCAAACGAGCAGTCTGATTGCATTCGTGGTCATGTTCCTGCTGGCGCTTGTTTTTGGGGTAGCGATGGTGATGCCGATCGGCGGGGCGGACATGCCGGTCGTAATTTCGCTGCTGAATTCCTTTACCGGGCTGGCGGTGGCGGGCGACGGTTTCGTCCTACACAACCTTTCGATGATCGTTGCCGGTACGTTGGTCGGCTCCTCCGGTACTTTGCTCACGCTGTTGATGTGCAGGGCGATGAACCGTCCCATCACGAATGTCTTGTTTGGCGCATTCGGTTCAGGAGGCGGGGGCGGTGACGCGGCTCCCGAGGGCATTACGGGAACGGTCAAGCCCATTCAGCCGGACGAGGCCGCGCT
>CAZWSD010000058.1:2212-6960 GCA_964636535.1 uncultured Acidobacterium sp.
ATCGAAGCCGATCACGCGGATACGGTGATCGTGATAAAGCGGTCGATGGCGACAGGCTTTGCCGGCATCCAGAACCACCTGTTCTACCGGGACAACACCCGCATGCTTTTTGGCGACGCGAAAGCCTCGCTTGGATCGCTGGTAGCGGCGGTCAAAGCCAGCTAGAGCGAATCGAGGATGGCTAATCCGTATTGAGGAGTGTTGAGGACCGCTGCTTGCTGTTGGTCGCATCGACGGTGGATTTGCGGCTTCGGGGCACAGCTATCCCGGATCGACCTGTTTCGGTCGTCAACCGTTGAGTTCAGTACCAATGCACTCATCGAAAGCGGCTTCCGTAGCGGACACGGGCAGGTATCGGGAAGCGGCGCAACGTCATTGCAGATGGGTAGCGGCCATCGTGCCCGGAAAACTGACGCAGCGCCGACATTTCGACATCTGTTTTTGGCTTGGACGCGTCTTGTGAGAGGGTATTTGAAGAATAGCCAGGCACCGGGCTTGCACTTGGCAACGATTCGTCCATGCCAGGGAAGAGGCTCTAATGGCAGCAGCGCGAGGCAGCGTGCAAATCCCGATCTCGATGGATGAACGGCAGGCCGATAGTCGTCTACGATGCCACCTTGAATTCATGACCGGCCCTTGTCACGGCCTTCTTCGCGGCGTCAAGAACTTCTGGCTTGTCATTATTCGGCAACAGGGCGACGGGTGGGGCGGCCTTGAGTTGAGCGAGCATTGCCTCCGCTTCAGTCCCGGCCAGGTTATCGAGCAATGTATATAAACCGCCTTCGTGCTCTTCGAGCCTGTTGTGAACTTCAAGGATCGACTGGATCGTAAGCATGATGGACGGCGTTGGTGGAGGGGCCAAGAGTGAAACCAATGCTCCGTGGTCAAGTCGAAGGCGTTCGGCGATGGCTGGTTTCTTGCCGCTCTGCCATCGGGCGATGGCAGGCAAAACAATCTTCTCTTCGATGGAAATATGTCGCAGCAGTCCTCTACGAAATTCATGGTAGGGCTCAGAATCAATTACCCCGGGCCGCGCGACGGCGCGTTGGAATAATGAATCCAGCCTCTCATGATCATCTGCCAGATATTGATACAGAGCTCCCTGCATAAATCCTCCATCGCTGGATCAGGTAGACCCGGTTTTCCGCAATAGTCGCAGTCGGGAGCCGAACGGGAGAGGACGATTGCTTCCCAGGCCTGGATTGTTCCATCGAGTTCACGAGCTTATGTTCGATAGATGCCTTGCTCAACGAAGCCGCAGAGGCACACGCCGCCAGCCGCCGAGCGGATAGGTCTCCCTTACCAGTTCTCCGTCGGTTGCCAGCTCGATATGGGTCGTCATTGCCAGCAGGGCCTGTGCGGCGATAACCAGTTCCAGAGTGGCCAGCGGACGCCCCGGGCAGAGGTGAATGCCGGAGCCGTAAACCAGGTTGTGGGCTGCGTGCTCTTCAGGCCGGAAGGCATCGGGATCGGTGAACACCGACGGGTCGCGGTTCGCGGATGTCCAGTTCAGGTAAATTCGCTTGCCGGCCTCGATCAGGAATTCATCGAGGGGCACCGCCGCGGTGGTCACACGTCGGCTGACGAGAAACGGATCGTCGATCCGCAGCATCTCGTCAATCGCGGCAGCCAGATTGGCTGGGTTTGTCCGAAGGGCTTTCTGCACCTCGGCGTGCGTTGCAAGGAAATAGAGAAGAACGCCCACGGCAGCCGCCATGGAGGCAAGGTCGCCCGCCGTCCAGTTTCGAAGAATCGATACGATGTCGGCATCGGACAACAGCACTCCGTTGACGGTAACCGAGAGCAATTCCGTAGTGGGGTCTTTCGGAGCGGTGCTGCCCATCTGACGCCGGCGCCGCACCTGTGCCAGAACGATTTGATCAAAAGCAGCCGCCACGGCTGCGGTGCGTGATCGGTCCGCCGACCGGGTGGCGGCATGGTTATCCGCCATCCACGCGAGAAGCTCCTCTTCGATGCCGTGCCACCCCAGCCACTCGGACTGAGCGCGGACGGCGAGCGGGTACCCGATCTCGGTGACCGCATCCACGGTAGCGCCGCGCGGGAGCGCGCTGACGACTTGGCGAGCGATTCTCTGGAGGCTCGGCTCCAGCGCTTGCATGCGCTCGGGCGTAAAGAAGGGGTTAATGGCAGCGCGGAAAGCTGCGTGCTCAGGCGGGTCCAGGGAATTAGGCACCATGCGATGGGTGGATACAGCCGAAGAGAAGAGGGCCGGGTCGGCGGCCGCAGCCACTACGTCCGCATGCCTGAACAGCGTGACACCACGCGGTGACTCGGCTAACGGGCAAGCGGCGCGCATTCGATCATAAGTTCCGCGCTGGTCCGCCAGCACCGCTTCTGACAATGGTTCCCAACGAGGAATCGGTGCACTCACGTTGCTATGGTCGCACGCGCGGCGAGCCGCCTGCAATGCGTAGAGGTATTGGCCCATTCGATTCGGAAACCCGAACCTATTGAATCGTAAGAAGAACCCAACCGACTCTGAGATCCCGGGCGCGCATTTCCGCAAATCGGGAAATTATTTTCAGGAAACCTGCAACTACAGAATGCTCAGATGTCGAGGTTTTTGACGTCGAGGGCGTTGTCTTCGATGAATTTGCGGCGGGCTTCGACGTCTTCGCCCATCAGGGTGCTGAAGATGGTTTCGGTTTCGGCGATGTCTTCGAGCTTGACCTGGAGCAGGGTGCGGCGCTCGGGGTCCATGGTGGTTTCCCAGAGCTGCGAGGAGGTCATTTCGCCGAGGCCCTTGTAGCGTTGGACCTGGTACTCGCGGCGGCCCTGTTCGATGACGTACTCGAAGAGCTCGGGCGCGGTCTGTTTGGTGACCGGTTCGGAGGTGGAGCGTGCGGTGCGGCGGTTTGCGGGCGTGGCGGACTCGGCCTCTTCGCCGGCGTCAGCTTCATCGGGTTCGGTTTTGGCAGCAGAGACTTTGGGGGCGTAATCGACGACGAAAGGCGGCTGGAGCTGCTCGCGGATGAGGGCGAACTTGGCGAGCATCTGGCGGGTTTCCGGTGAGGCGGCCAGTGTCCAGTCGATGCGGCGCTCGGCGCCCTGCGCGTCGATGAAGGCGAGCGACCAGGTTTGGTGCTCTTCGTCGTAGGCCGGGGAGTGGAGGGCTTTGAACTGGAAGTTGCGCTGAATTTTCTCGAGTTCGGCGTGGAACTCCATGAGCTTGGGGGGCGCTGTACCGGCCGGGCCTTCAAAGTCAGAACGTTTTGCGGGTTCTTTGCCTTCGTGGGCGAAGAGGCGCGCGAAGAGGCCAGTGACTTCGTCATTGCGAAGGCGTTTGTTTACCTTCTCGAAGAATCCGAGGTAGTCGTTGAGCTGCCCCATGAACCTGGTGAGAGCCGTGCCTTCGAGCGAAGCGTCATTGGCGCCGTAGCGCACGATCATGCCGTCGGAGGCGCGCTTGACCATGACGCGGACGAATTCGCGCTCGTCCTTGATGTACTGCTCGAATTTGCCCTTCTTGATTTTGAAGAGTGGCGGCTGCGCGATGTAGACGTTGCCGCGGCGGATCAGCTCGGTCATGTGGCGGAAGAAGAATGTGAGCAGCAGGGTGCGGATGTGTGAGCCGTCGACGTCGGCGTCGGTCATGAGGATGATGCGGCCGTAGCGCAGCTTGCCGGGGTCGAAGTCGTCTTTGCCGATGCCGCAGCCGAGGGCGGTGATCATGGCGCGGATTTCCTCGTGGCCGAGCAGTTTGTCGTAGCGGGCTTTTTCGACGTTGAGGATTTTGCCCTTGAGGGGCAGGATGGCCTGGAAGCGGCGATCGCGGCCCTGCTTGGCGGTGCCGCCGGCGGACTCGCCCTCGACGAGGTAGAGTTCGCAGCGGTCGGGCTGACGCTCGGAGCAGTCGGCAAGTTTGCCGGGCAGGCCGCCGCCGTCGAGGGCGCCTTTGCGGCGGGTGAGGTCGCGGGCTTTGCGGGCGGCTTCGCGGGCGCGGGCGGCGTCAATGGCCTTGTTGATGATGCGTTTGGCGATGGGCGGATTCTGCTCGAGGAACATGCCGAGCTTTTCGTTGACGAGGGCCTGCACGGTGCCGGCGATGTCAGAGTTGAGCTTGCCCTTGGTCTGGCCTTCAAACTGGGGCTGCGGGAGTTTTACGCTGATGACGGCGACGAGGCCTTCGCGAACGTCGTCTCCGGAGAGATTTTCCTTGACGTCTTTGAAGAGGCCGAGCTGCTGGCCGGCGGAGTTGATGGTGCGGGTGAGGGCGGTCTTGAAACCGGAGAGGTGGGTGCCGCCGTCGACGGTATTGATGTTGTTGGCGAAGCAGAAGACGGTTTCGGAATAGCTGTCGTTGTACTGGAGGGCAATTTCCATATCGACGCCGTCGCGGAGGCCCTCCATGACGATAGGTTTCTCGTGCAGGACCTGCTTGCCCTTGTTGATGTGCTTGATGAATTCGGCGATGCCGCCGGCGTACTTGAAATCGGTATGCTTGGGCGCGCCGGTTTTAGGGTCGGTGGTGCGCTCGTCGCAAAGGGAGATGGAGAGGCCTTTGTTGAGGAAGGCGAGTTCGCGCAGGCGTTGGGCGAGGGTGTCGTAGTTGTAGTCGGTGACGGTGAAGATGGACTTGTCGGGCAGGAAGTGGACCTTGGTGCCGCGTTTTTTGGAGGTGCCGGACTGGCGGAGCTTGCTGGTGGGCAGGCCCTTGGCATATTCCTGCTCCCAGGTGTGGCCGTCGCGCCAGAAAGCGCCGCGAGGTGACGGCCAGCCCTTGCCGT
>CAZWSD010000058.1:6970-12362 GCA_964636535.1 uncultured Acidobacterium sp.
GTGTGGCCATCGCGCCAGATTTCCACATCGAACTCTTCGCTGAGGGCGTTGACGCAGGAGACGCCGACGCCGTGGAGGCCGCCTGAGACCTTGTAGGTGGAGGAGTCGAACTTGCCGCCGGCATGGAGCTTGGTAAGAACGACCTGAACGGCGGGCATCCTCTCGCCGTTATCGAGGATTTTCTCGTCGACAGGAATGCCGCGGCCGTCGTCAACGACGGTGATGGAGTTGTCGACGTGGATGGTGACTTCGATGTGCGTGGCGTAGCCGGCCAGGGCCTCGACGGAGTTGTCGACGACTTCGTAGACGAGATGATGGAGTCCCATTTCCCCCGTGGAGCCGATGTACATGGCAGGTCGTAGGCGGACCGCTTCGAGGCCCTCCAGCACCTTGATGTTTTCGCTGGTATAGGAGCCATTTTCCGGATTTCCGGGAAGGATGGCTTCAGTGTCGGGGGCGAGCTCTTTGGTGGACATGCAACTCCGGTGGATGGAGGGCGGAAGCAGTTCTCAGCGGGGAATAAATGATTGAAAGAAAAGAGCTTCTTGGCCCGTGGATTCCCTTTGATTATAGCATGGGGCGGGGTGGGCGGAGGAGGGTGAGGAGGGTTTGGAGGGGCTCCGGCGGTAACGAAAATGATTGTTTACTTGATAAATAAAAATCGAAAACTGGACACACGTCTACAAAAGTATAAACTCAAACCTGTCAGAAGTCATTACAAATTTCGCAGCAAATGCAAAGGGGTATAAAAACCATGAAATTCGCCATTCGCGCTCTCGTACTTGGTATCGCTGTTTCCGGCCTGGCTGCCAGCGCCCTGACCGCTCATATGGGCAACACCTCCGCCATGGCGAACAGCCGCGTGACCGCGATCGTGAATCAGCCGGTTATGGGCGCGATGCCGGTTCCCATTTGCTATCCGAACTGCGGCATCCAGAACGGGATGCACCGCTAGACATGACTTTCGTACCACTTAAGTGGTATTTGAGTCCATCCTATCTGAAATTTCTGTTGTGACAGCGGTCCGGCTGGGCTATCCTCATGAAGCTACTTGAGGGAATGCCCCATGCTGACCGCTGAACAGATTTTGGTCTACGCCGAACCATTTCTCGTCCTCGCCGTTTTCGTTATCTTCCTGAAAAGAGGATTTGGACGCCGTCTGCCGGCGATGCGCAATTACCTAGCTTTCAGTCTGGGTAACACGCTGGTTCTTGAGTCCGTTCTGGGCATGAATCATATCTTTCCCGTTACGGCAAAGACACAGTGCGCCATCTACTTTTTCTCCTATTGGACCCTGTATCTGGCTGGCGCGGTGCTGACCTTCTTTGTGATCCGGGAGGTCTTCAGCATTCTGATGCTGCCGGTTCCTCAGGTGCGAAGGCTTGGCATGCTGGCATTCCGCTGGGCGGTAGCGATCTCCGGCATTGTTGCGGTCATTATCATAGTGAGCGCTGGATTGTCTCCGGCCCATACCTTTGCGGACCGGCTGGTTTACGCGACGAAGCTGACGATGAATTCCGTGTCCGTGCTTGAGCTTTGCCTGCTCGCGTTCGTCGTTCTGACGATTCACAGTCTTGGCCGATCTTTCCGGAGCCCGCTCTTTGGGATCGCGCTTGGTCTTGGGATCGAGTCGGCGTCCCAATTTATTATTGTCGCGTTCGGCCGCTTGTATCACTCTGCTATCTGGTCCTCCGCGAACCTCTACATAGAGGCCTCCATTACCGCCGTTCTGCTGACGTGGGGAACTTACTTCCTGTTGCCGAAGAGGGTTGAGGAGAGGCAGGTACAGTTTGTTCCGACGCCATCGCCGCTCATTCGCTGGAACGATGTGGCCCAGGCGCTGGGGCACAGCTCGCCGCGGGTGGCTGCCAGCGCTTCCACTGGATTCTTCCTGCAGGATGTGGAGCGGGTGGTGGATCGGGTTCTGGCCAAGAACCGCATGCCGGAAGTGAAGTCCTCGAATTCCAACGTAGGGTAGGCGCTGTTCCGTTAGACTTGAGCCGGTGCGGTTTAGAACGCACCGGCTCAAGTGTTTCATGGAGAGTTCTGGAGAGGCGCATTGCTGCACGCGATGAACACGCTGAGTATGGCTCACATGGTGGAGCCGATGCTGTGGCTCTTTGTGCTGCTGCAATATCTCCACTTCCAGCCGCGTGGGAGGCTGCTCCCATTTCGTCTTTATCTTGTGGCGCAACTGGCGGCTTCGGCGCTGTCGATTCCTGCGTTGTTTCTCTTTGAGTCTGTGGGCGGCCCGGCGAGCATGTGGCTGTTGGAGGTCTGTACGCAGATTCACTGGTGGGGGGCGATTGTGGCCGGTGTGTTGGCCATCGCCACGCTGCGGACGATCCTGAAGGAGCTATTGACGTCGGTGCCGGGACTGCAGCGTGTATTCCTGATTGTCTTCCAGTGGATGCTGGTGGCGGCGATCTTTGCAATTCTGGAGCGCATGATTCCAGAGACCGGGCATATGACGTTGATTGGGGAGCTGGCGACGCTGGCCGATGGATTGAGCGTGATGCAGCTGGTGCTGCTGCTGCCGCTGTTGTCCGTCACGTTTATGGCGCGGCAGCCCCTGCGGGCGCATTTCAAGGATGTGATGATGGGCTTGGGAGTGCTTGCCGTCTCAAACGCCGTGCTTGAGGTGACGCAAGGGGCCAACGGAGGATTTGCCGGCGGGGCGCCGTTGTTGTGCAGCCAGATTATTTTGGTAGCGACACAGGTCTTCTGGATCGCGGCATTCGTGGGGCAGCCGCGGCAGGAGCCCTCACGGCTGATCTCAGTCGATGCGAAGTACATGGACTGGGGTGAGGAGCCGAAGTCGCTGGACCGGGTGTAAGCAGGCAGAAGCGGCGAGGCTACGGCGCAGAAGTGAAAAGCCGGACCCGGGGGTCCGGCTTTTTTGCCGTGAGAGAGCAAAGGGGCGCGGGAGGATGCAGGGCGCCTGTTATTGACCCGCGTCGACGGGTTCGACGGCGACGAAACGGCCAGTGCGTCCGCGATCGACAAACTTGACGAGCCCGTCAATTTTGGCGAAGAGGGTGTCGTCGCTGCCGCGGCCGACATTGACGCCGGGTTTGAGGCGGGTTCCGCGCTGACGCACGATGATGGAGCCGCCGGTGACGAACTGGCCGCCGAAAGCCTTGACGCCGAGGCGCTGGGCGTTGGAGTCGCGACCATTTTTGGAACTGCCTAATCCTTTTTTATGTGCCATGGTGAGTTTCCTGTGCCGGCGGTATGGCCGGCAGAATTTTTAAGCCCGGTAAGAGTTTCCGTCGACCTGGATCTCATTGATCCGGATCTGGGTATAGTCCTGACGATGTCCCTGCAGCTTCTTGTACTGTTTCTTGCGCTTGTAGTGGAAGACGAGGATTTTGTCGGCGCGGCCGTTGCCCACGACGGTGGCCAGTACCTTGGCCGTAGCGGGTTTGATGACCGAGCCGGCATCGCCGGAGAAAGCGAGGATATCGCTGAATTCGATCTGGCTGTCCTGACCAGCGGACAGGGTTTCAACCTTGAGTACGTCGCCTGGGGCGACGCGATACTGTTTGCCGCCAGTGCGGATGACAGCGTACATGGTTCCTCCGGCGCTCCCGAGGGGGCGCGCAATAAAAATCTGTGATGGCAAGCTGACGGTCGGATGGGGCGCGCAATTCCAACAGGGTGCGAACAGCCGATCCGTGGGCTCCGCAATAGGGCGGAGGAATCCAAGCAGAACTGCCAAACTACCTAAGTTTAATAGGGATGCGGGGTGGGGTCAATCGGGAAAGGAGGGTGAAGGGGTAGAATTCCGGCGAGGAGCGGAGGCGGGTTGGGGAGCGCGGGGAACTGGGCGGCTGGAAAGCCGGGGTGGAGAATCGAAGTCCGCGGGGAAGCGGATGTAAACTCGGATGCGAAAGGGGCGTCTATTCAACCGTATGGAAGGCATCGTACCCGTAGATTGCTCGACGGTGGCATGGAAGACGCAAGTCACTGAGATGGACGACTTCGACGAAGTGGTGCGGCTGTACCGTCCGCGGATATTCCGGTACCTGGTGGCGACGCTGCGGGACCGGGATCTGGCTGAATCCCTGACGCAGGATTGCTTTTTGAAGGCGTGGAGTGCGCGGCAGCAGTTTCGCGGGGATTCGAGCCTGATGACGTGGCTGACGCGGATTGCAGTCAACCTGGTGCGGGACCATGCGCGGAGCCAGCGGATGCGGTTCTGGCAAAAGGCGCGGGCGGAAGATCTTGATCCGGCGGACATGGGAGACTGGCTGGCGGACGGGCGGAGCGGGCCGGAGCAGTCGTTGCTGGCGCGGGAACAGGCCGGGGCGGTGTGGAATGCGGTGAAGGGGTTGTCTCCGCACCAGAAGACAGTATTTTTGCTGCGGTTTGTGGAGGAGATGGAGTTGCCGCAGATCGCCGATGCGACGGGAATGAATGAGAACACGGTGAAATCGCACTTGTACCGAGCGCTGCGCACGGTACGCGAGAAGGTAGGGACGCGAGTATGAACAGACAAGAGCAGGACCGCACGTTAGTGGCGATTGAAGAGATGGAGCGGGAGCTGGCTGAGCCGCTGCGGCAGTTTCGCGGGGCGGTAACGGCGCTGGCCGAGCGGGAGATGGCGCGGGCGCGGCGGGTGGCGCTGCCGGCGGAGAAGAAGGGCGGATGGCAGCCTGGATGGACGTATGCATGGGTTCCGGCGGGGCTGTTACTGATTCTGATGATGGTGGGCCTGGCCATGTCCGACCATGGCGCGATACAGCCGGCGGTGAGCACTGAGCCGGCGGTGGCGCGGGTGGAGCCGGCTCCGGCGCCTGAGCAGCACCTGAGCGACAGCGCGCTGATGACGGAAATTGACGAAGACCTGAACCAGAATGTACCGGCGTCGCTGGCGCCGCTGGAGGTCTCAACGACGAGCGAAACCCACACAAACACGACGCGAGCGGAGGATACCTATGGTGTGGAACCTTAAGAAAGTATGGCTGCCAGCCATGCTGGCGGCGTTGCTGATACCGGCATGCGCGCCGGCAGTGGCGCAAACGGGCCAACCGCCCCGGCCGCCGATGCAGAAGAAATTTCATATGCCCTTTGGTCGATGGTGGGATAACCCCCACATGGCCCAGAGAGTAGGGCTGACGAGCGAGCAGCAGAAAAAGATGGATGCGATTCTGCTGCAGTATCGACCGAAGCTGATGGAACTGCACGCGAACCTGGACAAGGAGCAGCAGGCCATGTGGCCTCTGATCGGGGCCAGGCACCTGAACGAGGGCGCGGTTCTTGCGCAAATCAACGTGGTGGTGGGCGCGCACGCGAATCTGGAGAGAGAATTTGACCGGTATTTATTTGCGATTCGCCGTCAACTGACGTATGAGCAGTGGCAAAGGTTGAGAGCGATCCATCAAGAGCA